>JAJRDC010000159.1 GCA_028678635.1 Methanomicrobiales archaeon | reverse complement strand
TCCACGGGGGATCAGGAGTTCATCGTCGGGGAAACGGCGACTGCCGGAAGAACCAGTTTCCGCATCTCCCACATGAAGCTCCGGAACGGCCACGTGGTCCGGAGGGAAGGGAAGGGGGCAGCCGCCCGGGAGATCACCCGGATCTACGGCTATCGTCTATAGGTACTTCCGGATCGATCCTTCCAGTTCCTCGCGGTGGACAACCCCCTCAAACCGTTCCTTCACCTGTCCGTCCGAGAGAACCAGGATCGTCGGGGTGACACGGAGCCCGTACTCCTTGATGAAATGGGGATTTTTCACCGCATCGATCTCCTGGATGGTGAGCCCGAGGGCAGCCTCCACCTCCCGGTTGATGGGCTCCTGCTCGACGCATCCCATGCAGCCTTCCTGTGAGAAACAGAGGACCGTGACAGCCATGGAGGGAGGTGGGGAGGGGCGGGGGAAAAAACCTTCCCCCTGTCACTGCGTGAACTCGTCGAACGAAACGTCGGCGGTGGCGTACCGGTACCCGAGGAGAATACTCGTATCGGTCTTCTCCAGGACCTTTGCGATCCGGATCGCGGTATCAGTTGGCACATTCTGGTCAGGCAGATCTACGATCGGGGTTGTTGAAAATCCGAGGGGAAACCAGTCCCCGACCTCTGCGACGGAGAAGTTGCCGCCAACCGTCGTGAACTCCTCCTCGGAAAAATTCGTCTGGAGCGGGTCCTCGAAACCGAATGTCAGGCTCTTTTTCTCCCCCTGACGCAGTCCCACGAGGGCGATTGCCATCTCGTCTGCTTCCAGTCCCAGAAGTCCGAACTGCACCGTGCCGACGTTGGGATTGTACGCGGGAACCGGAATGATGGCAGGATTTCCGGTCTTCCCCGCCTGGATATCGAGGGTGGAGGTGTAGAACACCGGGTCCCCCCGCTTTGCGGCGGCCTGGTACACCGCCTTGTCGGTGGTCAGGATCACCTGGCCGTTCGCATCCCTGAGGGTGTACTGCATTGCGACGGTTTCCAGAGGTTTCACAGTCCGTAAAGTTCCTATGATGGGTGTTATCAAAGGACCGATAACAAATATGCCTACAAAGAGCAAGGCGATGCAGATCAGTACCACCCGGCTCCAGAACGCGATCTTCTTCTGCTCCTCCTCCCGCTTCATGCCTATACCATCGGGTGAAGGGAGAGATAAAACCTCCACCGGGGCACCCGGCATATCAGCAACGCTTAAGTACTAAGAGTGCTCACCATTGGTTAGCCATCTGCGGGCAGCCGTCGGTTGTGCTGCAGTGACTGGAGTGATGCACCATGGTTTGGAGAAGGTACAGGCCATATTCCGCAATCTGGAACGAGTGGGACGAGCTGATGCAGGAGATGGAGCAGCATTTCTCCTCCCTCATGGAAGAGGTGGAGACCACCACCCTGCTGCCGGGAAAGGAGTTACGGGGGCGACTGATCCCCGCCATCCGCGGGGACCTCCGGGTCGATGTTCGGGAGCATGATGACGAGGTGGTCGTCGTGGCGGACCTCCCCGGCGTGGAGAAGGATGATGTCTCCATCCAGCTGATGGACCCGAGGACCCTCCAGATCTCCTGCGAACGCAAGGCCGAAGAGGAGGAAAAGGCGGAGGGCTACTATGTGAAAGAACGGAAGTTCGGGTCCATGGTCCGGCTGGTCCGGCTCCCCGCGAGCGTGACCGAAAAAGGCGGATCTGCTTCCTTCACGAACGGGGTCCTGGAAGTGCGGCTCAAAAAGAGCGTGGAGGAGAAGAAGAAACAGATCCCCATCGAGTGATCCCTTCCGGAACACCATTTTTTTCACCGATTCCTTGAAGTCACCGGAACGTACATCCTTCCGGCAATGGACAAGAAGAAGGTCCGGGACTACATGACCTACGACGTGGTCTGCATCGACCTCCATTCCACGGCCAAGGATGTCCTGGAGACGATCCAGAGGACCGGCCACGACGGCTTTCCGGTGGTGGATAACCACGAGGTGGTGGGTTACATCGCGGCCCGGGACCTGCTCTTTGTTGCCCCCATGGTCCCCATTGAGCGGGTGATGTCCACCCACCTGATCGTGGCCGATCCCGACATGTCCATCAACGACGCCGCACGGGTGATCTTCCGGTCCGGCATCCAGAAGCTCCCCGTCGTGGACGAGCAGAACCACCTGCTGGGGATCATCTCCAACTCCGACGTGATCCGGTCCCAGATCGAGCACGTCTCGCCTGAGAAGGTCTTCAAGTTCATTGACACCCTGCGGAAGCTCTACAACGTGGACCCCCAGATGAAACGGGAGCACGTGCCCATCGCGGACCTCCTCCCCACCCAGGCCAAGATCTACGAGGACGAGCTGGAGGGGAGGATGTACGAGATCCAGAAGGGGCTTGCCGAGCCCCTCATTGTGGTGAAGCGGCCCGGCCGGATGATTCTCGTGGACGGCCACCACCGTGCCGTCGCGGCGAAGCGGCTGGGCATCCCGACGCTGGACGCCTATATCATCGAGATCGACCAGGACATCGAGCTCGGAATGGAGCGGACCGCCCGGTCCATGAACCTCTCCACCCTCGACGATATCCGGGTCATGGACTATGCCCGGCACCCGCTGGTGGCCCTCACCCACCGGCTGGTTCGCCACGGCTGAAAGGACCGGCTGAGTTTTTAAGAACCGGTGTACCGGAGATCGTACTCGCTGTTCAGGACGTGCTCTTTCACGACGGTGCCCTGGGCCACGGTCACCTCGGGCCAGAGACGGGTTCCCGAGTGGACCACCACCCCGTCAGCCAGTCGGACCCGGGGCCCGATGACAGTATCGTTCTCGATGCTGCAGTCGTCCCCCACCACCGTGTCGTTGTCGATCACGCTCCCGGAGACGGTGCTGTTCCTCCCCACCACCACCCGGTTGTAGAGGGACGAGGAGAAGATCTTGGTATGCCCCCGGATCGTGCACCCCTCGCCCAGGGAGGTGTAGGGGCCCACCAGCACGTGTTCGCCGATGGTGGTCCCTGCCCCCAGGGAGACAGGCCCGATGATCCGGGAACCAACCCCCAGGGTGATGGAGCCGCCCATCTGGACCGGCCCCACGATCCGGGCCCCGTGCATGGAGAGATCGCCGCTGATACTCGTGTGGGGCAGCTCCTGCAGCTTCCACCGTTCGGCCTGCCGGAGGGACCGCGGGCTCCCCACGTCCGTCCAGTTGCCCCGGGCCAGCCACCCCTTCAGGAGCTTCCCCTCTTCCATGAGCGCCGGGAAGAGGTCCCTGGCAAAGTCGTACTTCTTTCCGGCAGGGATATGGTCAAACACGTCGGGGTTGCAGGCGTACATCCCGGTGCTCGCCAGGTTGGAGAAGATCTCGCCCGGCGACGGCTTCTCCCGGAACCGCTTCACATGGTAATCGGCATCGATCTCGGCGATCCCGTACTCGCCGGGGTCATCGATGGAGACGAGGCCGATGGAGAGGATCCCGTGGCCGTGAAGGTGTTCCCGGTAGAACTCCAGGAGGTTCAGGTTCGTCACATGGTCCCCGCCCACGACAAGAAACTTCCCGTCCTCCAGGTACCGCTGGGCGTTCTTCACTGATCCGGCGGTGCCGAGCTTGGTCTTCTCCTTCACGTACTTCAGGGAGACGTTGAAGAGAGACCCGTCGCCCAGGGCCTCTTCGATCTCCTCTGCCATGTACCCCACCGTGAGCACCATGTCGGTGAATCCCAGGCTGGAGAGGTGGGAGACCAGGTGCTGGATGGAGGGGATGTTCATGATGGGGATGCAGGGCTTGGGGCGCTCGAACGTGAGGGGGCGCAGGCGGGTCCCCTCGCCCCCGCACATGATGCACACCTTCATGCGTAGGAGTAGGACGCAGGGGGTTTTAAGGCTGAGGATGTCGCCGCCCCCC
>JAJRDC010000148.1 GCA_028678635.1 Methanomicrobiales archaeon | reverse complement strand
TCCCGTCACCGTGCAGACATGGCCGGGCAGGATGAATCCGTCCAGCCTCGCCTCGCCCTGGGCGAGGAGCCAGGCCATGGCAGGGGGCACCAGACGGTGGTAGGAGAGGAGGGAGAAGTTCGAGGGGGGATTCGAAAGGATGGCCGCCGCCACCGTGGGGGCGGTGGTCTCGAACCCCACCGAGATGAAGACCACCTCCTCCCGGTTTTTCTCCGCGATCTCCACGGCCTTGTGGACCCCCTGCACGACCCGCACGTCCCCCCCCGATGACTCCAGGGAACCCTTCGAGCCGGGAACCCGGAGCAGGTCCCCGTACGTGGCCAGGATCACGCCCCGGTCGGCCAGGGAGAGTGCTGCATCGATCTCCCCCTGGGGGGTGATGCAGACCGGGCAGCCGGGCCCCATCACGATCTTCAGGCGCGATGGGAGCAGGCTCCGGATCCCGTGGCGGGCGATGGAGGCCTCGTGGGTCCCGCAGATGTGCATGAACGTGAGGTCCCTGTCTACGATCTCGTGGAGTTTCTTCGAGATGTCGGGTCCGGCCGCCATGAAAAACCGATCAGTCATTTATCAGGCGAAGTTCATAAGAATACCCGATCCCGGGATATCGTCCCTCCGTCCCCAGGGAGGCGGATCCCTTCCTGACAGGTGAATACCCGAGGACAACAGCGCACCGGTGATGCCGCCTCCCCGGACCGGAAGGTATTCCCCCTCACCGCTTTTCCCGCCGGCGCTGGACCTTCACCGAGGTCCGGCACCGGGGGCAGGAGGTGTACCACTCGGCATTTCCCTTGTAATCCCAGTGGTACCCGCATCTCTGGCACGTTAACAGCATGGTTTGTATGTATGTATGCAATTTGAGGTGATATCCTTACCGATAGTTTTATGTAGGTAGGTATGTATGTATGTATGTAGGTATCAAGGTGATGGATGCATGTCGTTTGTGATACCAATCCTCGAGCACTACAATGAGACCCAGCAGAAGATCCTCTGGTACCTGTACCACGGGGTCTCCACGGGGCAGCACTACTTCAAGTCCAAGTACATTGCGAGCGAACTCGGGCTCACGTCCAAGGAAGTGGGCACCAACCTGGGAATCCTGGCCGACATCTGTGATGACCTCTCGATCACCCGGTGGTCCTATTCCCACAGCACCACCTGGATGGTAACCCCGCGGACCTGAGTCCTCCGATCCTGTCCTGCACGTACCCTCGTCATTCCTCGAGGACCGGGGGGGATGAACATATCCCCCCCACACTTCGGGGAATCGGGGGGATACTTCCCCCCACACTCACCTCATCTCCTCATGTCGCAAGCCTTTTCCCCGCCACCGCTGACGTCACAGTGGTGAATCTCCCGTGCTGGGTATCTCCACCTACTGCCTGCACCAGCGCCCCCTCGCTGACGTGCTGGAAGCCCTCGCGCCCCTCACGGACTGCGTGGAGATCATGGACGACGGCCCCCACTTCCTGGAGACCGCGGCGCCACTGGCCAGTTTCCCGTTCCGGTACTGCTTCCACGCGCCGGCGCGTGGGGTGAACATCGCCTCCCTCCACGAGCCCATCCGGAAGGCCTCGGTGGAGGTGCTGGTCCAGTGTTTCGGCGTGGCGGCGGAGGTGGACGGCCGTGTGGTGATCCACCCCGGCTATTTCACCTGGCCCGGCGAGAGGGAACCGGCCGAGGAACGGTTCCGGCGGTCCCTCGCGGAGCTCCGCCGGGCGGCAGACCAGCGGGGGGTCCGGTTCTCCATCGAGAACATGGGAAACTGGGATTACTTCTTCCTCCGGTTTCCCGAGGAGGTCCCGATGCTGGACGGGATCGATCTTGCCCTGGACGTGGGGCATGCGAACCTGAACGGATGCGTGGACCGGTTCCTTTCCTGCCGGATCGCCCATGTCCACCTGCATGACAACGACGGGACCAGGGACAGCCATGCCGCCGTCGGCACCGGGACCATCGATTTCCGGGCGGTGATGGCTGCCGTGCGGCGGGACCATGCCATTCCCATCATCGAGGTGGAGACGCTGGAAGGCGTGATCCGGAGCCTGGAATCGCTCAAGGGATCGTGAAGAGACGGCGGCCTCTGTCACCGGGAGCAGCATGGAGATCGGTTTCCCGACTATTTTATTAGCCTTGATCACCAACGTAACTGGCAGTACTGCCTTCGTGGCTCAGCCGGTAGAGCGTGTCCTTGGTAAGGACAAGGTCGCGGGTTCGATTCCCGCCGAAGGCTTTCACTTTTCGTACCTGCCGAATCTGAAGGATACTGTCATGCTCCTGGAAAGGAAAGAAGCAGGAGATACATATCTTCATCAAGGGTCCTGCTCGCCCCTGCATGCTTCATCGTGGGATCTTCCTCGGGAAGGAGACCGCCGCACCTAAAAACAGTGACTGTTTCTGCCGCTTCCGAGGGAACCGGGTCCCCCGCTCAACCAGCCCAGCGCCACGGTCCGAGAATCAACCATGAGGCGATGCACGCTGCAATGACAAGAATCAGCCAGATAATGGCGGCCTTTACGCCTCCTCTCATACCCTTACCTTGGAACGATATCAATAAATATTGTTATGGGTTCGATCTTATCTCCTTCTGGATAGGGTAACATCGGTGGGTGGGTGATCGTGGACAGGCGGCTCATCCGGTTACTTGCAATCCCCCCTCAACCCCGGCCTCCCTGTGCATCTCGACGGGATCCTACGGCGGAATCCCCCCTTCACTCCATCCCGGGCCCCAGCAGGACCGCGATCCACCGTGTTCCTTCGAAGAGCTCGCAGAGCATCCGGACCGTGAGCGTGAGGGGAACGGCCAGGAGTACCCCGAATCCGCCGAGGATCCAGCCCCAGAAAATGAGGGAGATGAAGACCAC
>JAJRDC010000056.1 GCA_028678635.1 Methanomicrobiales archaeon | reverse complement strand
CACGATGTGGGCCACGGCCCCTTCTCCCACACCACCGAGCCCCTGATGCGGGAGTGGTCCGGCCGGGGGCACGACGACATCGGGCCTGCCCTCTCCTCCGGGCCGCTGGCCGGCCCCCTGGAAGCGGCAGGGCTGGATCCCCGGGAGGTGGCGGCAGCCATCAGCGGTACCCACCCCCTCTCTCCCCTGATCCACGGGGACCTGGACGTGGACCGTATGGATTACCTGCAGCGGGACGCCCATTACACAGGCGTCCCCTACGGGACCGTGGATGCCCCCCGGCTGATCAAGAGCTGCATCCTGGAGCCGGAGGGAATGGTCATTGACGAGAACGGGATCAACGCCGCCGAGTCGCTTCTCATCGCCCGAACCCTGATGCGGCCGGCCGTGTACTACCACCACGTGAGCCGGATCGCCTCCTCCATGCTCCTCCTGGCCCTGCAGGAACACCGGGAGGCTGGCGGGGGAGAGGTGGCGGGGGACCTCCTCTCCACCGACGATGCGGGTCTCCTCCAGGTCCTGGCCCGGTCACGTTCCGAGACGGCCCGGGAGCTGGCCGGGCGCCTCTCCCTCCGGCGGCTCTACAAGAGGGCAGTGTACGTGGGGGCCGACCGGGTGAACGCCCAGGCGCTGCAGAGCGATTTATCCCTCCGGAAGATGAGAAGACTGGGAATGGAGATCGCGGAAGGGGCCGGGAGATCCCCTGCAGAGGTGATCGTGGACATCCCGCCGGTCCCCGCCGACATCATGACAGCGGTCCGGGTCCGGTCCGGGGGCACTACGGCACGCCTCGAGGACCTCTCCCCGCTGGTCCATACCCTGAACCGGACCCGGCGGGTCCAGTGGCGCATGGGAATCTACGCCGTACCGGATGCGGTTCCCGAGGTGGCCCGGGCGGCGACAGAGGTGCTCCACGTGAAGAGGGCCACCACCCAGGACCGGCTGGTGGTGGATTAAACAGGCAGGTGCGACAGATGGGAAAGGAGTTCGTGGTGGGGGTGACGGGCGCGAGCGGGATCATCTACGCCCGGAGGCTGCTGGAAGTGCTCTCGGAATCGGCAGAGGTCCGGCTGGTGGTGACCGGAACGGCGCGGGATATCGCCCGCCACGAGGGGGTCTCCCTTGAGGGCCTCCGGGCGGTGGTGCACGATGACCGGGATCTCGCCGTGGAGGTGAGCAGCGGGTCCTACCGGTACAGCGGCATGGTGATCATCCCCTGCAGCATGAAGACGCTCTCTGCCGTCAGCTCCGGCTACTCCGAGACCCTGATCACCCGGGCCGCCGATGTCTGCCTGAAGGAGCGGCGGCCGTGCGTGCTGGTCCTTCGGGAGATGCCGCTCTCCCGGATCCACCTCTCCAACATGCTCGCGGCCCACGATGCCGGGGCCACCGTCATGGTGGCGAGCCCTGGCTTCTACCACCGGCCAAAGGAGATCAGTGATCTGGTGGACATGGTGGTGGCCCGGGTGCTGGATCACCTGGGGGTTGCCCATGACCTGGATGTCCGGTGGAGGGGTTACGATGCGTGAATTCCTGGCAGCGATGGGGAAGGAAGGCCTGGTGGAGGAGATAGGGGATCCTGTCCCGTACGAGTACACGCCGGCGCAGATGGCGGCCCGCACCGATAAGATCCTTCTCTTCAGGGACATCGGCGGAAAACAGGCGGTCATGAACCTGACGGCCTCGCGCCGGACACTGGCCCTGGCCCTGGGCAGGGAGGAGAAGACGCTGGTTCCCACCCTGGCAGCGGCACAGTACGGGGGCCGCGTCCGGGACGCGGGAACCCTCCGGTTCCAGAAGCCGGACCTCTCCCTCCTCCCGGTGATGAAGTTCTACCCCGGCGATGCAGGGAAGTACCTGACCGCCGGGATCGTCTTCTCCTCGCTGGACGGGGTGGAAAACGCCTCCATCCACCGGATGCTGGTCCTGGACCGGACACGGGTTGCCGCGCGGCTGGTGGAAGGGAGGCATACCTACACGATGCACCGCCAGGCGCTGGAACAGGGGGAGACCCTTCCCGTTGCCGTGGCCATCGGGGTGCACCCGGCCGTGGTCTTTGCCAGCTGCACCCGGGTGCCCCCGGGGAAGGAGCTGGCCTTTGCGGCCGAGCTCCGGGGCGGGGAACTGGAGGTGCACCGGTGCCGGAACGGGGTCCTCGTCCCGGAGGCCGAGATCGTCCTGGAAGGGTTCATCGGGCCGGATCGGCACGAGGAGGGACCCTTCGTGGACATCACCGGCACCTATGACGAGGTTCGGCAGGAGCCGGTGATCGAGTTCACCGGCATGTACCTCCGGAAGGATGCCATCTACCACAGTATCCTCCCGGGCGGCGCTGAGCACCGGATCCTGATGGGTGCACCCTACGAGCCCGCAATCTACCGGGCAGTGGCCGGGGTGACCGGAGTCCGGAACGTACACCTGACGGAGGGTGGCTGCGGCTACCTGCACGCTGTGATCCAGGTGAAGAAGTCCACCCAGGGAGACGGGAAGAACGCAATCCTCGCCGCCTTCGCCGCCCACACCTCCCTGAAGCATGTAGTGGTGGTGGACGAGGACATCGATCCCTTCAACCCGAAGGAGGTGGAGTACGCCATCGCAACGAGGGTGCGGGGTGACCGGGACGTGATGGTGATCACCGGCGCCCGGGGCTCCTCCCTGGATCCCTGCCAGGCGGAGGACGGCACCAACGTGAAGGTGGGCGTGGACGCCACCATGGTCACGGGCGAGGAGCAGCGGTTCCGGCGGGCGGACTGGGGCACCACGGATGCAGCTGGACGCCCTTGAGCAGGCCTACCTGGCCGGCGAGCACGGGGGGACCCGGCAGCGGATGATGGAGCTCCTGGTAGCCCTGGGCAGGGTCTTTGACGCCGACCGGATGGTGCCCATCGCGAGCGCCCAGGTGAGCGGTGCCTCCTACAAGACCATCGGCGAGTGGGGGCTCCGGTGGCTCCAGGACCTGGATGCCCGGGTGGCCGTCCCCACGGTGCTCAACCCGGTGGGCATGCCCCGGGAGGGCTGGCGGGAGCTGGGAATCTCCCCCGAGTTCGCCGCACGCCAGAACGAGGTGCTGGAAGCGTACCGACGGCTGGGTGTCCGGCTGGAGTGCACCTGCACCCCGTACTACGTGATGCGGGTCCAGTACGGCCAGCACCTGGCCTGGGCCGAGTCCTCTGCCGTTGCGTATGCGAACTCGGTCCTGGGCGCCCGCACGAACCGGGAGGGAGGGCCTTCAGCCCTCGCTGCCGCCATCGTGGGCCGGACCCCCTTCTACGGGCTCCACGACGTGAAGAAGCGGGCACCGGCCCTCGTGCTGGACGTGGAGGCAGGCGGGGATGCAGGTCCCCTGACCGCGGCCCACTACGGCGCCATGGGGTACCTGGCAGGGAAGCATGCAGGCAACCGGATCCCTTTCTTCCGCGGAATCCGGCCCACCCGGGAAGAGATGAAAGCCCTCGGTGCCGCCATGGCGGCCACCGGGGCCGTCGCCCTCTTCCACGTAGAGGGGATCACCCCGGATGCCCGGATCTTCCCTTACGACCTTACGGGGCTGGAGCGGATCTTCATCTCCCGGAAGGAGGTGGCGGGGGTCATGGAGAGAGGTCCCGTGGACGCCGTGGCGCTGGGCTGCCCCCACTGCGCCCCCGAGGACCTGCAGCAGATCGCCTCGTTCCTGCGGGGGAAGACGGTGAAAAAACCCCTCTTCATCTTCATGGCAGCCCGGCTGCTGGAGAGGGAGTCCGAGACCGTGGCAACGATCCGCCGATCGGGGGCACAGGTGGTGGCCGACACCTGCATGGTGGTCTCGCCCCTGATGGAGGGCTACCGCACCATCATGGTGGACAGCGGGAAGGCGCTGGCCTACGTCCCGTCGATGTGCGGGGCCATGGCACGCCTGGGCACCCGGGAGGAGTGCCTCCGGGAAGCCCTCGGAGAACCGGTGAGCTGAGGAGCCGGATCTCTCTTTCTGGCTACACACCAGATGAACGGTGTTCTGAGATTCTCTAACCCGGAATTATCGATTTGAATCGTACTACGGGACGCTCCAGGGGGGACCTGCGTCCCCCCGCCGCGTGAGCTCCCCCCTACGGTTCATCCGGGTTGCAGAATCTTCAGCAATTCCGCTGGTGTGACAGGACTATCCTCTTGTCATCTGGGCAGGGACCGGGAGGGGGCAACGCCCCCTCCCGCACCCTGTCGGAATCATCGACGAGACTGGAGCTCCGCTCCCCGGCACACCCCGCCTTTCGAGAACGTGCTCGCCTTCCATACCTATAAATACGGTCCGGTGAGATGCTCCGTGGATGGAAGGAGAGGGCCCCCGGTTCCGTGCCAAAGACCTGGTGATCCTCCTCCTGGCGGCCGCCTGCACGGCCCTGGAGCTGGTGGTGCACCTGGGGATGGGCATTGCGGTGGTGTACACCCAGCTCTTCTACCTGGTCATCATCCTGGCCGCCTACTGGTACCGGGAAAAGGCCGTGATCCTAGCCGTCTACCTGGGGATCCTCCACGTGGGGGTGGGCATCGCGGTGACCGGTGCCGTTGATATGGCGGCCGTTGCCCGGGCGATCCTCTTCGTGGTCGTGGCCCTGGTGGCAGCATTTCTGGTGAGGCGGCTGGAAGGGGACTCCCGGACCGCATCCGAGTACCTGGCCAGCCGTGCCCGGCGCCTCCGGGAGCCCCTCACGGCCCTGGCCCGGAACCTCCACGGGCTCCGGACAGACCTGGAGGGGATCGCTGCCGTCCGGCGGATGCGGAGCGAGGGTGACGTGGCCGGTCTCGTGGCAACCCTTGGCCACCGGGATCCGGACCTGCG
>JAJRDC010000033.1 GCA_028678635.1 Methanomicrobiales archaeon | reverse complement strand
GTCCGGGAGGATCCGCATCCCGAGGAGCGGCTGGTCAGGGCCCTGATGGCCGGGGAGATCGACGCGGCCGTGCGGGGGACGCTCCCGTCCTCCACCACCCTCTCCGCCCTGAAGAGAGCCGCAGGGCTCCCGGGCCTCCTCCGGATCGCCTTCCTGGAGACGCAGGACGGGCGGAGGTTCCTCCTGGCCCCCGTGGGGGTGGACGAAGGGTGGACCATCGCCGAGAAGGTGGAACTGGTGGAACGTGGCCGGGAGATGGCGGCGGCCGTGGGCCTCCCCCCCACCGTTGCGGTTCTCTCCGGCGGCCGGAAGGGCGATCTCGGCCGGCACGAGCAGGTGGACCGGAGCCTGGCCGAGGCTGAACGTGTCGCGGCCCTCACAACGTCGATCCACGCCGAGATCCTGATCGAGGACGCGGTGGGCCGGTTCGGCATGATCCTGGCCCCCGACGGGATCAGCGGCAACCTGATTTTCCGGACCCTGGTACTCCTGGGCGGGGGGCACGGCCACGGGGCTCCCGTCGTCAACCTTCGGGAGACCTTCGTCGATACCTCGCGCGCAACTCCGGACTATGCCCGGGCGATAAATCTGGCCGCGGCCCTCGCAAAACGTAAAAAAAGCACGTAAAGGGTTTCGATTCATTCCACAGCCATTTTATACCGTTGTTTTCTCAACGGCCAATTTGGAGCTGGTATGGCAAGAGACGGACGCAGACGGCTCCGTCGAGGGATAGAGGGGTTATTTTTTGAGATAATTGAAAGATAGATTTAAATACTGGCGAATCTACCATAAATCTTGAGGTGAAATCGAGAATGGCTGATTTACCGATTGCTGCGGTTGTCCGGATCGCAAAGAAGAACGGGGCCGAGAGGGTGGGCAGCGATGCTGCCGCGGCGCTGGTGGCCAAGGCGGAGGCGTACATCGCCAACCTGACGAAGGAGGCGAACCGCCTGGCCCAGCACGCCGGGAGAAAGACGATCAAGGAAGAAGACGTGGATCTGGCCGCCAAGTCCTGAAATCCATTCTTTTTTCCGGATCTTCTTTACTTTTTCTGAAGAGCGTACGCTCCACTTCCAGCGGTTCCATCCGACAATCAGGTCCTATCCTTTTCAGCGGAGGGCGGACGGGAGGGGGCAGAGCCCCCTCCCGGTCCCACCCCCATGAGGATAGTCTCTTCTGTCGGTTATCCCAATGAAGAGAGAATCTCACACCTTGACAGATGGACAAATGCGAGGAGAGAGGTGGTGCCCTCAGAAGGTCCCCTTGGTGCTGGGGACCCCCCGGACGCGGAGATCCGGGGCCACGGCCTGGGAGAGGGCCCGGCCGCAGGCCTTGAAGATCGCCTCGATCCGGTGGTGGTCGGACCGGCCGGTGCAGGTCACGTGGAGGGTCAGGCCGCCGTGCACGGCGAGACTCCCGAAGAAGTGGGGGAAGAGGTCCGACGGGATCCCGCCCGTCTCCGGGAGAGAGAGGGGAGCATTCCAGGCAAGGAAGCTCCGGCCGCCGCAGTCCACCGCCACCTGGGCGAGCGCTTCGTCCATGGGGATGACGGCGAAGCCGAACCGGGCGATGCCCTTCCCGTCTCCCACCGCCTTCCGGACCGCCTGGCCCAGCACGATCCCAAGGTCCTCCACCAGGTGGTGGGGGTCCACGGCAAGGTCCCCCACTGCCTTCACGTCCAGGTCAAACCTGCCGTGGGTGGCCCAGGCCTCAAGCATGTGGTTGAGGAACGGGATTCCTGTCTTTACCCTGCATTCCCCTTCCCCGTCCAGTACCAGGATCAGCCTGATCTCTGTCTCCTTCGTTTTCCGTTCCACCGCAGCCTTCCTTACCGGCATACTTCCATCGCCTCGCGCACGCTGATCTTCCCGCTGTACAGGGCGGACCCCAGCACCACTCCCGCGGCACCCATGTCCCGGAGCAGGGCCACGTCGGTGGCGGTGGTGATCCCCCCGGCAACCACGACGGGAAGCCGGGTGGCGGCCAGCAGCCTCCGGACGGGTTCCGGCCGGATCCCCTGCTGGAGCCCCTCCACGTCCACGTTCGTGTACAGGAGGGATCCGGCGCCCGCGGCTTCAAGCTTCCCTGCCCAGGCCAGGTACTCCCCCGCAGGTTCCTGCCAGCCCCGCACCACCACCTGCCCGCCCCGGGCATCCACGCCGGCCATCACCCGTTCCGCCCCGTACTCGGCGGCGAGCCGGGTGAGGGTGCGTGGATCCCGGATTGCCAGCGTGGAGAGGATCACCCGGTCCACCCCCGTTTCCAGCCAGCCCCGTGCGTCCTCCAGGGACCGTATCCCCCCACCCAGCTGGAGGAAGACCTCCTCCTCCCGGACCAGCCGGCGGATCACCTCCGCGTTCCGGGTCGCGTCGCCGAACGCGCCGTCCAGGTTCACGACGTGGAGAGCCCTGGCCCCCTCCACCAGCCACCTCCGGGCACACGCCAGCGGATCGCCGTAGGAAGTGGCCGTCTCCCGCCGGCCCTGGACCAGCTGGACGCAGGTGCCTCCCAGGATATCGACGGCAGGAAAGACCGTGGTCACGGTCCTCACCGCACCATCCGGTCGATGGGCATGACCAGGATGTCCCGGGCCCCCTCCCGTTTCAGGAGGGTGATGAGGGCATAGATCCGGTCCTCCTCCACCACCGCGTGGACGGCCACGAGATCTTCGTCGGAGGCCACGTCCATCACCGTGGGGCCCGAGAGGCCCGGGAGCACCTTCCTGACCCGGGGGAGAGCCCGGCGGCTGATGTTCATCATCAGGTAGCACTGCCCCCGGGCCCGGACCACCGATTCCAGGGCGAGCGCCACCTCGTCCATCTTCTCCCCTTTCTCCTGCCGGGAGGCGGGGTTCCCGATGAGGTGCGTGGAGGTGGAAAGCACCTCCTCCACCACCCGCAGGTGGTGGGTGCGGAGGGTGTCTCCCGACGCCGTCAGGTCCACGATGGCATCGGCAATCCCCAGGTGGGGCGTTGCCTCGCAGGCACCGCCTACGTGGACCACGCTGACCTCCACTCCCTTCCCGTCAAAGAACTCCCGGGTGATCCGGGGGAACTCGGTGGCGATGCGGGCACGCCGGAGATCCTTCGCGGATCGGACCCGGGATTCCTCGGGCACGGCCAGGACCAGGCGTGCGGCCCCGAACCGCAGGTCCAGGATCTCATCCACCGTGACGCCGCGCTCCCGGACCATGTCCTGCCCGGTGATACCCAGGTCGGCGATCCCGTTGGCCACGTACTCGGGGATGTCGGCGGGCCGGGCAAAGATCATCTCCACGTGGGGATCCGAGGTGCCGGCGAGCAGGCGCCGCTCGCTCCCCTCCCCGACGCGGAGCCCGCTCTTCTCCAGGAGCTCCCGTGCGGGGGCCGCGATCCTCCCCTTGGAGGGGATGGCGAGCCGGACCTTCTCAGAAGGTGGAAAGCTCACCGTTGATGACCTTCCCCGTGATGCAGGTGACGTCCTCGAGCTGGGCATCGATGATGGACTCTACCTCGGCCGCGATCTGCCTGAACTTCACGCCGGGCCTCGGGATGATCTGGGCCGAGGCAACGAGTGGCTGGTCTATGGGATTCCCGATCTGGGAGAGGATCCGGATGTACAGCTCGTCGATGCCTTTCACCTGCGCCACGCAGTCACGGGCCACCTGGGTGGCCAGCAGGTTGTAGATCTTGCCGATGTGGTTGATGGGGTTCTTCCCGCTGGTGGCTTCCATGGACATGGGCCGGTTGGGGGTGATGAGCCCGTTGCACCGGTTGCCCCGGCCCACGGAACCGTCGTCTCCCATCTCGGCGGAGGTGCCGATGACCGTGAGGAAGACCGAGCCCCGGTCCGGGTCATCGGCGGTGTTCACGTCCACCTTCACCTGCCGGCTGGTGTACTTCCGTCCGACCTTGCTGATCTCGTCGGCCATCACCTGCTTCAGCTCCAGGTACTCCTGGATCCCCGAGATGTAGCGGCCCACCATGGCGGCGGCCAGGGTGAGGGTGATGGTGTCCGAATCCCGCAGGCCCATGATCTTCACGTCCTGGCCGATGGCCGGGTACTTCTTCCGCAGGGGCCCGTCGATGTAGTCCGAGACCGCCTTCACAATGGTCTCGGTCTCGGAGAAGGGGGCATGCCCCACGCCGAAAGAGGTGTCATTGGCCCGGGGCTTGTGCTCCTGGCAGGGCCGGAAGACGTCCCGGAGATCGGTGGATCCCTCGCCGAGCCGGCTGTCCACGATGATGTCCTGCTCCATGTTGGCGTTCGTGATTGTCTCCCGGATGTACTGCCTGGCTGCGGAGACGGCGATGGCATCCGTGGGGATGTGGATCCCGTTGAACTGCTTCGTTGCCCTTCCTACGAGCAGCACGTAGATGGGCCGGATCACCTTGCCGCCGCCGAAGGCCGGTATCGTCTCCCCACCCACCACCTCGCCCTGGTCCGTATTGTGGTGCAGGACCGCCCCGCACTCCTCAAAGTAGGCCCTGCAGAGCGCCCGGCTCACCGACTCGGCGATCCCGTCCATCAGGCTGTCCGGGTGGCCGATGCCCTTGCGTTCCACGAGTTCAATGCGCTGCTGTTCGATGGGGGTCTGGTCCAGGCTCTCCACGCGGATATTCCTGCTCATCTGGTTCCTCTCGTCCGGGGTTTCGCTATCCTAGTAGATAAGGGGAGGAGATCATAAAACCATATCCTCCGGTGAGTGGGGAGGCAGCGGAGGACGGGAGGGAACCCCCTTGGGGTGAAGGCGGGGAACATGATCTCCGGTCGGCCCCTCCTGGTGCCCCACGCAGCATCCCCTCCGTTGGAACCAGTGAAGAGCCGTTTTGTTCCCGGCATGGTACGGGAGGGGGCGCTGCACTTTCCCACCGCCCACCCCCGATGAGGATGGGGCTCCAGGAGGTCTGCCAGGATCGGGGATGGATCCCTGACACCGAAGAAGAGCCTATCCTCACAGGGGGGTGGGACCGGAAGGTGACCGGCGCTCGTGGGGGCGGATGGAGATCTTCACCTCTCCCTCCCGGAAGACCCTGATGGTGCCCCCGCTCTC
>JAJRDC010000249.1 GCA_028678635.1 Methanomicrobiales archaeon | reverse complement strand
CCGGGACCTGGAGGAGTTCGACCGGGAGTGCATCGAACGGGGGATCAACCCGGGATCCCTCGCTGACGTGATCGTTGCCGGGATCTTCGTGGCGCTGGGGGAGGGATGGCAGTGGGAGTGCTAGGCGAGGGGATCAACGAGGTGATCGCCACCACCTGGTACAATGCCGCCCCCATGGGCATCCACTTCAGGGACGGGGAGTACCGGATGCACCTCTTCCGGGGCAGCCATACGGCGATGAACATCGAGCGGTGGGGCTGGGTGGTGGCGAACATCATCCATGACCCGGTCCTGTACGTGAAGACCGCGTTCGAGGACCTGCCCCGAGAGGTGTTCGTGGAGGAGGAGGTGGATGGCAAGCTCATGCACCGGCTCCCGGACGTGGAGGCCTGGATCGCCTTCCAGGCCGACGCGGAGAGGACCGGATCCCATGCTTTCACGGCCTACCTGGTTCCCATGAAGGAGGTGGTGATCGAGGCGCAGGTCCATCCTGTGAACCGGGGGTTCGGGAACCTGATCGATGCCACGGTCCACGCCACCCGGTACGTGCGGAAAAGGGACCCGAAGCTGAAGGAACTGATCGAACACCACGCAGGCCTCGTGCGGCGGTGCGGTGGCCCCAAGGAGCTGGAGGCACTCCGGCTGCTGGAGGGGTATGTCGGGAAATCAACGGAATAATTATCCTGGCGCGCCAGTATCACTGACGATTGCTGGATACCGGGGAATCCCATACCTTTATTTCGTATGATCCAGTAAACACGTACTGTTGCCCGTCAATAAGCGAAGAATTCTCGATTCCTTTCTCATCCTGCTGAGTTTTCTCATTCCCCTCAACTGTTATATCATCTGGCACTGGCTTGGATTGGGTCTCCAGTTCTGTTTCCTTCGCTATCAGGATACCTATGCAGGCCCGAGCCTCATCCCCCTTTTCCGCGAACTCTCATTCGTCACGTATCTGGATTGGGGTTTTCGTTCGTCGTTCAGTTTTATTGCCTGGGTCGCTGCCGCCCTTGTCCTCATCTCTGTAGCTATCCTCCACCTCTTCCAACATGATATCCTCACACTTCTGGGTACCCGGTATACGCCACGCTACCGGAAGTGGATCGGTATACATTTTGCCCTGGCAGCCTTGTTCATCCTCATCTCGGTAGTGTTCCAGTACGGGCCTCTCCTTCATGGTAGTGCCGGGACGGCCATTCCGATAGGCATCCCACTTTTCCTTACATATGCATGGTATTTCTGGGCAACTCCCCTTGAGAGCCCAGGTTCGGTAGAACCTGGAACTGCAGGTGGGAAGCGGCCGTGGATGAGGGTTGCGGCCTATCTGGTTGTGATCGTTACTGCGGTTTTTTTTGTCCTGAATGAGGTCCTGGTTGGTTTCCTGTATTCGGGATGGGATTTCCGGATTTACTGCGCAGCGGTATATGCGTACCAGGCCGGGCTCAATCCCTATGATCTCGGAGTCCTTGCCAGGTTCACACCGTACCTGCCGGGGGTTTCAGATATCATCGGTGTGTTTGTGTATCCCCCGCTCACCTTACTATTCTTTGAACCGCTCTGCAGTACATTCAGCAACATCTCTTCCCTCAGGCTCTACTTCTTCCTCTATGCTGTCATCCTGCTCCTGGGCATTTACCTCGTCTGGCGTCTTCCTCTTGAAGGGCATGATCCTTTCTACGCGGTGATTCTCTATAGTACCGGGCTCATCTCCCTTTTCTGGTCCATTGGAACCGGTAATATCAGCATTCTTTATGGCCCTCTCTCGGTCCTCATTTTTTATTTCCTTATCCAGAAGAGATACCTCTACTCAGCCGTCTGTACAGCCCTTCTTTCGGCTTTCAACCTTTTCCCAATAATCTTTCTATCCGTGTACGCCGTCCTTCCAGTCACTATCAGGGATAAGGCCAAAATCCTTACCGTGGGACTTGGTGCATTCGTCCTCTGGTTGCTCGCATCCTTTCTCTGGAATCCGAATCTGTTTCTCCTCTACGTAGCCCAATTACGGGGCGGGGAAAGCCCGGTGCACGAAATCGGGGGGTTCACCACGCCGACAGCGTACACTTTTCTGGTAGATGTACTCAACCAACTCGGGATTGATTCTCCGGCGATCATTCTTGCTGTGATTATCCTTTTCATGTGCGTAATTCTCGGTCTTTTTGCACGCTACTCCCTCAGGAACAAAGAGAATGCACTGATGATCTTCTGCTATGGATTCATCGCCGTCTTCCTTCTCCTTCCCCGGTTGAAATGCAATTACTTTGTGTTCATCCTTGTCCCCCTTTACATCCTCACCAGGTACTCTTCTCTCACAGCGAAGACAGGGTTCCTCGTCATAGTCTCCCTCGTTCCTGCAGTCCTGAGTATCTTCTGGAATTTTTTCATAGCAAAGGCGGACATCTGGGATATCCTCTTTTCCTACAACCAGGTGATCTGTTCGTTCATCGCATTTGTTGTGATCTGGCTCCTGGATGAAAGGCAGGGAGATAGGGCCGAGTCCTCTCTTCAGGAATCCGGGGAAGGAGCGTGATGCGGGTTCGTAATAACGCAATATACGGCTCACACAAGAAAAATGATCATCCAATGTATTGGAGATGGTTGATGGACTGAAATCAGGAATGCTATAAACGTGAAAAAAAGTTTAGGTTAAACGTTGGTATCCAGGATAACCTGCTTGGTACCATCGTTGAAGATCGCTGTGACCGTTACGTGATCCTTGTCCCCGGTGCCAGAAGTTGAGGATAAGACTGCTCCCACATTCGTGGAAAGGGTGCCCTCGATCAGAGTACCAGTGCCACCAGGCAGAATCGCGTAACTCAGTGCAGCAACCTCATTGGCATCTGCACCACCATTGTAGGTGATCAAAATGTTATTCGCACCTGTCTGGGCGGCAGTGGCGGCAACATTGTAGGTCTTCTTGACCGAGCCCGCCATACCAAAGACGAACGCGGCAATGACCGCAGCGAGAATCACCGTAATGGCGACCATCAGGATGACGCCAATGACGGGTGATACCGCATCTTCTCTGTCTTTCAGAAACTTCATGTTCACTCACCTCACAGCGGCCGGAGTGGGCACGCTGATGGGTACATCTGACTTTTCTTCCATAGTATATAAACATTCTGGTTTCTGAACAGTCAATTTATCCCCAGTTATTAACTTTTTTTTGATATACTGTCCTCAAATCTGAAAAGATGTGATTATAAACCCCTCTCATCCTTTGCCCCGACGGACGGATTCACCGACGATGGTCCCTGCGGTGAACGGTACGCATCCCGCAGGGCCGGCCCGATGAAGTCCTTCGCGTGCCTGGCTGCGTCCCGGACCGGTTCCTCCCTGGCCAGAAATGCCGCCAGGGCCGCGGAGAACGAACAGCCTGACCCGTGGACATCGTACGGGTACCGCTCGCCCCGCAGCAGGAGTTCCCCCTTCCGGTCCACAAGGAGATCAACCGCGTCCCGTGATGCGAGGTGACCGCCCTTCACGATCACGGCCCGGGGCCCCATCTCCAGGATCCGTCCTGCGGCCGACCGCATCCCCTCCTCCGTCGTGATGGGGCCGCACCCGGCGAGAGCAGCTGCCTCGGCCAGGTTGGGTGTCACAATGGACGCCCGGGGGAGGAGTGACCCCACCAGCGCCTCCATGGCCCCGGGCTCCATCAGGATCCCGCCGGAGGTGGCCACCATCACCGGGTCCAGGACCAGCGGGATCCCGCCCGGGAGATGTTCTGCCACCGTGAGGATGATCTCCCGGCTGGCCAGCATTCCCGTCTTGAAAGCCGCGATCGGAAACCCCTCAAGAACGGCCTCCATCTGTGCAGCCACCGCTTCGGACGGAAGTGGCCAGACTCCCTTCACTGCACCGGGGTGCTGGGCGGTGACCGCGGTGATCACGGTGGTACCCCAGACACCAAGGGCAGTGAAGGTCTTCAGGTCCGCCTGGATCCCGGCCCCGCCACCGGAATCGGAACCGGCGATGGTGCAGGCGCAGGGCATTCCCCCCTTCCTCCCCATGCTGAAAGGGTAGTCCTCAGCGGATGATGACATTTTCTCCATGCCGCCGCCCTGGTGGTTGAGGGGTACAATTACTGAAGTATCGGGAAATCGTCATTCCGCGTACGACTAGTGGGACGCTCCTGGGGGGCTTTGCCCCCCGCCGCGTGGGCGTCCCCCCTGGGTGTACGGGCGGATCTATCGGTTTCCGGGATCATCAGATGATGACATTCACCATGGCTCAGGCTATCCTCATCGGGGGAGGGACCGGGAGGGGGTTTCCCCCTCCCGCACCACTCCCAATCACGACAATTCTGTACGAGAGTAAAACAGGAGATGCTGATCCTGCGAGAAACCCCTCCGCACCTTTTTCCCTTCCCGGCGCGAGAAGTAGCTGCATGGACGTGGAAGGGTTTGTACGGCGGCTGCGGGCACAGGGAACGCCGGCGGATGAGATCCAGGAGCTCCTCGCGGACCACGTGCGGCGGCTGAAGCCGGTCCCGGAGGAGTATGCCCGGGACTTTGCCAGGGCCGTGATCCAGGAGGTGGAGACCAGCGAGCGGGCAACAGGGGACATCTTCGAGTTCACGCCCGCCGGGGTTCGCATGGGCGAGTTCGGCGTGGGATCCCGGGGGAAGGGGGACTTCTATGCCCACCGGAAGATCGCGGAGATCATCGGCCGCACCACCGCTGCCGTGGGGGTGGAGGAGATGGACGACGGGGGCGTCGTCACCGCGGGGGGAAAGTGGATCGCGGTGACCGTGGATGGGATGCACTCCCGGCTCTCGGATTACCCTTTCCTGGCCGGGTTCCACGCCACCCGGGCCACGCTGCGGGACGTCTGCGTCATGGGCGCCCGGCCCGTGGCACTCTTCTCCGACATCCACGTGGCCGACGACGGGGACGTGGCCAAGATCTTCGATTACACGGCGGGTATCACGACCGTTTCGGAAGGGATGGGGGTGCCCCTGGTGTCGGGATCCACCCTCCGGATCGGCGGCGACATGGTGCTGGGCACCCGGATGACCGGCTGCGTGGGCGCGGTGGGAGTTTCTTCCCATGTGACCCCCCGGA
>JAJRDC010000276.1 GCA_028678635.1 Methanomicrobiales archaeon | reverse complement strand
GCGCGGGCATGCGCAGAGGAGGGGCTCTCCACCCTTTGCATCGAGGAGCACGGCACCATCGGCCACCCGGTGCAGTGCGCAGGGCTCCTCTCCACGGCGGCCTTCGATGTCTGCCGGGTTTCCCGCCGGGTGATCCTGGCCACGATGAAGGGGGCGGTGGTGTACGATTCCGCGGGCGCCCCCCTCACCATCGATGCCGGCGAGCCGAAGGCCCACGTCGTGGACCGGGGTGCCCTGGACCGGGAGATGGCAGGGGCTGCAGCCCGGGCAGGGGCCGAGTTCCAGCTGAAGACCGCCGTCTGCGGCCTCTCGGGGCACGCGGTGCTCACCCGCGGTGTTTCAGGGAAAGGAGAGATCCCGTTCCGGCTCCTGATCGCTGCCGACGGGGTCCGGTCGCCGGTTGCCCGCATGCGGGGATTCCCCCGGCCCCGGATGATCCTTTCTGCCCTCCAGGCCGAGGTGCCATGGGCCGGCGAGGGGGAGATGGTGCAGATCCATCCCCATGCATCGCCGGATTTCTTCGGCTGGGTGATCCCGGCAGGGGATGGCCGGGCCCGGATGGGCCTTGCAGGGTGCAGCAGCGTGAGAGAGCGGTTCACCCGATTCCTTGGGGAGCACGCCGGCTCTTGCCTTGATCTGGTGAGCGGGGCATTGCCGATAGGCCCGGCAGAACGGACGTATGGTCACCGGACCCTCCTCGTGGGGGACGCTGCCAGCCTGGTGAAACCCACCTCCGGCGGGGGCATCTACACCGGGGTACGGTCCGCACTCCACGCAGCGGCGGTGGCGGCGGAGTGCTGCGAAGCGGGATCCTTCCAGGACCGGGACCTGGCGGCGTACGAGCGCCGGTGGAAGGAGGACTTCGGCCGGGAACTGGATATCGGGTGGCAACTGCTGCAGATCCGGCAGCGGATGACCCCGGCGGAGATGGATGCGGTCCTCTCAGCCCTCCGGGACCCTGAGACCACGGAGACCATCGTCAGGTACGGGAACATGGACCGGCCGGCCGCCCTCGCCCGCCGCCTGCTCACCAATCCGCGGGTGATCCGGGCGGCCGGTATACTCCTGCGATCAGGCATCCGTACAATTCTTACATAACGTATCATTCAGGCGAATTCGTAATACTTTTATGCAATGATGTAATACTTAAAGCCGGTCAACCATGCACATCCCCGATGCCTTCATGCCCATCTCGCAGGGCCTCATCTACTGGGCCATCGCGCTGGTCTTCATTGCCCTTTCCCTCCGCTGGGTGAGGAGGGAGATGGACGAGACCAAGGTGCCCCTGATGGCCATCCTCGCCGCCGGCATCTTTGTCATCCAGGCCTTCAACCTACCGGTGGCCATGGGGACCAGCGGCCACCTGGTGGGCGGGGCTCTCGCCGCCATCGTCCTGGGATCCCCCTGGGCCGCGGTCTTCATCATCTCCCTCGTCCTGATCGTCCAGGGCGTTATCTTCGGTGACGGCGGGCTCACCACCATGGGGCTGAACATCCTGAACATGGGGGTCATCGGCGGATTCGTGGGATTCTACAGCTACCACGGGCTTCTCTCCGCCACAAAGAGCGTGAACCTCTCTGCCTTTGCGGCGGGATGGCTGGCATGCCTGATACCGGCCCTCGCCGCGGCGGTGGAGCTCTGGATCGCGGGAACCTTCCCGCTGGAACTCGGCGTTCTCGCCATGGGCCTCTACCATGTCCTCATCGGGATCATCGAGGGAGGGATCACGCTGGTGGCGCTCCGGCTGATTGCCTCGGTGAGGCCGGATATCCTGAAGATTTCCAACGGGGTGTCCGTATGAAAAACTCAGGGAGGTTTGTGGTAGCGGGGATTGCACTCGCGATCCTGATCGCCATAGGGGCGGTCTACCTGGCATCCCCGGCCCCTGACGGCCTTGAGTCGACAGCCCTCGTGGTCCAGGGGGACAAGACCCTTACCGGAGATGCACCGCCGGACGCAGAGGTGCACGAGGCTGACGCGGGGAGGTTTACCTACGAGTCACTCCTCCCGGATTACTCGCTGGGGGGCGCCTGGGGGAGACCCGGCGAGATCCTTGCCCTTACCGCAGGGATTCTCCTCATGGTCCTCCTGATCTACGGCATCTCCCGCCTGGTGGCACGCCCCGCGAAGTGATGCCCCTCCGCATCTCCATGAATCCGACCTGAGGAAGGAAAGACTGCCATGCACCTGATCGAGACCCGCGATCTCTGCTACATCTATCCCGGTAACGTCACCGCGCTTCACTCGTTGAACTTCGTGGCCCCGCGGAACTCCCGCATCGCCGTCATCGGTGCCAACGGTGCCGGCAAGTCCACCCTCTTCAAGTGCTTCAACGGGATCTTCACCCCCACGTCGGGGCAGGTGCTGATCCGGGGGGAGCCCATCACGAAGGAGAACCTCCGGGAGGTGCGCAAATTCGTGGGGCTGGTCTTCCAGAACCCGGATGACCAGGTCTTCTCCCCCACCGTCGAGCAGGACGTGGCCTTCGGGCCTATGAACCTGGGGCTTGATCCGGAGACGGTCCACCACCGGGTGCACGAGGCCCTCCAGCTCGTCGGGATCGAGGACCTGGCCCACCGGGTGCCCCACCACCTCTCCGGAGGCGAGAAGAAACGGGTGGCCATTGCCGGTCTCATTGCCATGGAACCGGAGGTGCTCGTGCTGGACGAGCCCACGGCAGGGCTTGATCCCCGGGGGATCCGGGAACTCATTGAGGTGGTGAACAACCTCTCGCGGAAATTCGGGATGACCATCATCTTCTCCACCCACGATGTCTCCGTTATCCCGGAGGTGGCAGACTACCTCTACGTGATGGCGAAGGGCCGGTTCGTGGCCCAGGGGACCGTGGAGGAGGTGTTCGACCAGCCGGAGCTTCTGGCATCCGTCCGGCTGGATGTCCCGGTCCTCCCCCGGCTGATCAGATCCCTCAGGTCTGACGGCGTCCCGGTGCGGATGGCCTACACCTATGCCCAGGCCGAGAAGGCCCTTCGGGAGGCGTACGGGAAGAAACCATGATCGAGGATCTCTTCTTCATTGAGAAGCATGCCTACCAAGACAGCCCCGTCCACCGGCTGGACGCCCGGGTGAAGATCCTCGTCACCTTTGCCGCCATCATCGCCATCGTCGCCGTTCCGTACTCGACGGCGGTCTACTCCGTGGGCCTCGTGCTCCTCCTCTTCTGTGCTGTCCTCTGGGGGATCTCGGGGCTCCCGCCCACGGTCTATTTCCAGCGCCTTGCCCTGGTCCTCCCGGTCTGGGGCATCGTCATCCTGTTCCAGATCTTCCTCACCAACCCGTACTACGACGAGTTCCATACCGTGTTCACGCTCTTTGACGGCATTCACGTCTACGCCGAGTCCGTGGAGTTCGCCCTGATCCTGTTCGTCAAGTTCGTGGTCACCGTCTCCTTCATCATCATCCTCTCGTCCACCACCCGGATGCAGGACCTGCTGGAGGGGGCGTCCCGGATGGGCCTTCCCCCGGAGTTCTCCCTGACGCTGGGTATGATGGCGCGCTACCTCTTTGTCTTCGGGTACAACTTCCGGAAGATCCAGCAGTCGCTCGCCACCCGGTGCTTTGATCCCTTCGACCAGCGCCTGCCCTACCGGTACCGGCTGAAGGAGCTGGGTTACACCATCGGCACCTTCTTTGTCCGCTCGTACGAGCAGGGCGAGCGGACCTACACGGCCATGCTCTGCCGGGGATACGGGCGGCACTCCCACGTCTTTGTGACGAAAAAGCCTCTGGCCCGGGGAGACTGGGCGTTCCTCTCTCTCGGGATCGCGGTCCCGGTGATCGCGGCCCTGGCGTTCACGGTGCTCTGATTGTATCCCAGCATATTCACTTGATCGAACCGGAGGATGCTCCCGGGGGCTACCGCCCCCTGCCGCTGCGGCACCCTCCGCGTGAGGATAGTCTGAGCCGGGGTATTCACCTATCCACCGAAACCGACGGGGGGGGCGCCCACGCGGCGGGGGGCGGAGCCCCCCCTGGAGCGTCCCACCAAACGTATTCGTTGAACTCACACTGACCCGGCGTCCGCATCTCCGGATTCTGGCGCATCCACCGCCGCATCCGCCGAGCCCGCGGGGGACGCAACCTCTATCCCTCCGCCCGGCAAGGATCTCATCCATGCCATCCAAGTTCGGGAAGGGATTCGTGGTGAACCTGATGCTCCTTGCCAAGCACTTCGGCCAGCCGCCGGCCCAGGCCTGGCCTGGTGCCGCGGACCACATGGAGGAGATGCGGCTTCCGGAGCAGTTCAAAGGGACCGAAGTGGAGAAGATCCTGGAGGTGCTGCGCAAGCAGGTGTACTGGCACCAGCAGGGATCCATGGATAAAGAGGACGCCGCCGAGGTGATCAGGACCATGAACCGGCTGGCCGTGGCCGCGGACCGCGCGCTGGGAGTCGCGGATCCGGATACCGGCCAGTACGATTGATCGGTACCGGGCAGCGATCCTGACCCGGATCGGGGTTCTCCGGCGGACCATTCCGGGGCTAGGGAGAACCCGGCCTGAACCGGGGCGGTACGAAGACCTTCACCGACGTGCCGGGCTCCATGAAGTATATAAGCTCTCACGACGAAAAGTACTGAAATGGGAATAGCTGCCGGAGTGAGAGGCTTTTTTTCCCAGATTTACCCGGAGACCATCGATGCCTGAGACCTACGATGCTTCCACGATTACCGTACTGGAAGGGCTGGAACCGGTCCGGAAACGGCCGGCCATGTATATCGGCTCCACCGACACGCGGGGCCTGCACCACTTGGTCTACGAGGTGGTGGACAACTCGGTGGACGAGGCCCTGGGCGGCTTCTGCTCGCTGATCATGGTCACGATCCACAGAGACGGCTCCTGCACGGTCGAGGATAACGGACGGGGTATACCGGTTGACGTGATGCCCGACCAGGGGAAGTCGGCCCTCGAGGTGGTGATGACGATCCTCCATGCCGGCGGGAAGTTCGACAAGGCCACCTACCAGGTCTCAGGCGGCCT
>JAJRDC010000150.1 GCA_028678635.1 Methanomicrobiales archaeon | reverse complement strand
TCGAAGCGGAGGTTCACGGTGATCCCCCCGGGTGCAGGGGTCAGGTAGGGGCCCCTGAGGAGAACGGCAGGTTCAATAATCACGGGATCCCCCGATGCCGCCATTACAGGGAGGGCAAGAGCGGCGAGAGCGAGAAGGAGGAGCAGGAACCGGTGAAAAGGGATCATCCTTCATCCCCTCTGGGAATGACGTGCACAGCGCCGGCGGGGATGCAGGCCGAAACCGGGTCTCCCACTGCCAGGGAGAGGGCCGGAAGATCTGCCGACAGGACCCGGGCCGTGAGGGGGAAACCGCAGTCCAGTTCGACCAGGGTGGTGTGTTCGCCGGGCAGCCAGCCGGTGACCGTGCCCGGGATCACCGTGGTACCGTCCCTGGCGCAGGCGCCACCGGGGACCAGCCGGATCCCATCGGCAGGGATGCAGACGGTGACCGTTGCAGTGGCGGTCACATTCGCCCGGGCCTGGACCCGGGAACCGCCGGGGAGCAGGATCTCGGCAACCTGGCTGGCGGTGCCGATCACCATACTCTCCACCAGGTTCTCGATCCCGGCGATCCGGGCAGCATCACGGCTCGACGGGTGGCGGAAAACCTCCTCCAGCGTGCCGGTCTGGAGAATTCTGCCGCCATCCATCACCGCCACCCGGGAGGCCAGGGCGAAGGCTTCGTCCCTTGAGTGGCTCACCTGCAGGACGGTCAGCCCCTGATCCCGCTGGAGGTCCCTCATCTCCCTCAGATAGCGGGATCGGAGCTCCGGGTCCACGGCAGAGAAGGGCTCGTCCAGGAGGAGGATGTCCGGCTCCGTGGCGAGGGCCCGGGCCAGGGCCACACGCTGGCGCTCCCCACCGCTGAGCCGGCCGGGGAACCGGTCCACGAGGGGGGTGAGCCCGAACCGGTCCAGCAGCCGGTCCACGGCGGGTCCGGTATCGGCCCCCCGCATCCGGGGTCCGAAAGCCACATTCTCACGGACCGTCAGGTGGGGGAAGAGGGCATAGTCCTGGTACACGAGAGCCACCCGGCGCCCTTCCGGGGGCTCGCCCGTCATGTCCCTGCCCCGTACCACGACCTGACCCGTTGCATCCGGATGGATGCCCGCGACGGTCTCCAGGAGGAGGGTCTTCCCTGACCCCGAGGGGCCCAGCAGGAAGAGGTACTCACCCCGTTCCACGTGGAGCGAGATCTCCCGGAGGGCAAAGCTGCCACGCCTCAGGGAGACCCGGTCAAGGGTGATCATCGCGCCTCCTGTGGCTCCCTGCCGCCCACCGGATCAGGAGGAAGATCAGGAACGCCACGATCACCATCAGGAAGGCCACGGAACGGCTTTCGGCGAGACCCCCGGTGGAGAACCGCTGGTAGATCAGGGTGGAGACTACCATCGGGAAGTAGGCGATCATGATCACGGCGGCAAACTCCCCGACGGCCCGCCCCCAGGCCATCGTGGCCCCGCTGATGAGATGCCCCTGGCTGAGCGGGAGGGTGACGGCAGTAAACGCCCGGAACCGGCGGGCGCCCAGGGTCCGGGCCATGTGCTCCAGCTGCACCGGCACCCGGGAAAATCCCTCCCGGACCGTATTCACGTAGTACGGGGTGGAGACAAAGACCATGGCCACGACGATACCCAGGAATGCTTCTTCGAAGAAGATCCCGGCAGCAGCGAACAGCCCGCCGATGGGGCCCCTGGCCATGAAGAGGAGGTACACCATCAGTCCGGCCACCGTGTGGGGCAGGATCAGGGGGATATCGATCAGGCTCTCCACCAGTGCCTTCCCCCGAAACTCCGTTCGGGCCAGCTGGTAGGCGAGGGGCGTGCCCAGCAGGGCCAGGATCGCCACGGCAACGAATCCGGCGGCAAAGGTGAGGAAGATGGACGAGATCACGTCGGGCTCTGCCGCCACCGAGAGCAGGTGGGAGAGGGAGGAGAGCTCGGGAATGGCGATAACGAGGAGTGCCGCCACCGTGTAGGCCACGAGCATTGCCCCGGCAACGGTGAAAGCCAGGGTCATCCGGTCCGGAAGTCTCATCAGGTACCTCCCAGCAGGAATGGCCCCCTCAGCCCGTGCCCAGCGGTGCGGGCCATCCCAGTCCCCCCTGCAGTGACTCGTTCACCACAAACGCAACAAACTCCCCGCCTGCCGCGGGATCGGGGGCACTGTTCGGTACCGTGAGGGCGTACACAATAGGCCTTCCGGTCCGTTCCCTGCCGATGGATGAGAATCGGGGGAAGCCCAGGATTACCTTCACCGTGCCATACCGATCCGCCAGGCCCGGATCGGCCAGGTTTATTTCAGTGGGGAGCGGCACCCACGAGAAGTTCTGGGCTTCTGCAACGCTCCGGTATTCGAAAGCATAATCGATCCCCCCTGCGGCAAGGAGGGACATGAGGAAGAGGGATCCGTCTCTGATGGCGATATGGGAGTCCGAGGGCTTCATCACCTGCGGGAGCTCTACCACACGGACTTCGTCATCCTCCCGCACTTCCAGCGGGGGAGAGAAGTGGTCCCCGATGACGCGGGAGAAGAGGCCCGGATCCCCGTAATGGTCCCCTGACAGGACGGCCACCATCAGCGCCCGGTAGCCGGCGGCGTCCAGCATCGGATTGGAGAAGCCCACCCGCACGTCAGGACGGGAGAGGA
The DNA here is from genome assembly GCA_028678635.1 of Methanomicrobiales archaeon. The sequence goes on along the minus strand of JAJRDC010000150.1, from coordinate 537 downwards.
TCCCGGGCCAGTTCTCAGCCGTGATCTCGCTCCCGTACCGGCTCTTTTCCGTGTACGCGATCACCATCTCGTTCCGGGCGAAGGGCACATAGGAATCGGTGAAGTTCCGGCCGGTCCCCTCCATGGGTTGATACATGAGGTCCGGGACAAGGGACTCGTCGGCCACTGCCACCACATCGAAGGGTCGCCCCAGGTCCGTCACCTGCCGGATCGCCTGGATGGACCCGTGCCCCTCCACCCGAACATCGGTCCCGGGGTGGAGCGCCTCGAACCGCTCCTCTGCCTCGGCGAAGGGGTAGAGGAGGCTCCCGGCGGCCACCACCCGGATCACCCGTTTCTCCGGCGCCGGCTCACCGGTGCACCCGGAGAAGGTGGCAAGTACCAGGATCAGAGTCACCAGGGCAGCGGCGACGAACGGTCCCCTCAGGCCCTGCGGATCTCGATCCGGTCCACCCATTTTACCCATGCTGATCCCTCGGTCACCACACCGGGCGTCTCGGAGATGATCCCGATCCGGCAGGGACCACCGTCATCGTA
>JAJRDC010000217.1 GCA_028678635.1 Methanomicrobiales archaeon | reverse complement strand
CGCCTGGAACGCCTCCAGGGCCAGGTGGTAGCGGCCCACCCGATACCGGCTCCACCCGAGCCCGGTGTGGAGGCCCTCCCAGCGGGGCTGCCGGGCCAGGGCCTGGCGGAAGTGGCGCGTGGCCTGCGGGTAGTCGCCCACGTAGTAGTAGCTCCAGGCCAGGTGTGCCTCGGCGTCGTCGAAGGCGGGGTCGTGCGCCAATGCGCGGGCGAAGTACGGGATCGCACCCCGATAGTCCTTCGCCTCGTAGCGGGCGAGTCCGTCCTGGTAGCTCCGCTGAGCCTGCCAGGCTTGCGTCCATTGCTGCGACACTTGAGACCGCAGGCCGCTGCACCCGGCGAGGAGGAGGATTAGCGCCAGGCCGAGCGCGGACCTCCGGCCGAGCTGGCGCTCGCTCGGTGTCATCGTCTCGCGGTGCCCTCTCCCGCTAGGGCTGCGTGGTGGTTGTGGTCGTCCCCGTGCCGGCGGTCGGCGTACCCGAAGGCGTCGGCCCGTCGGGGCTCCCGACCTCCGCATCTTCCTCCGCGGCCTCGCGGTCGCGAGCGTCCTGTTGCGCGTCGTGCACGGCCGTCCTCACCGCCTCGCCGCGGTTGCGCAAGCCGGCGTCTTGGATGTCCTGTTTGCTCATGTGCGCTGCGGTCGTCGCCGCGTCGGAGACCGCGCTGCCGAGACCGTGGCCCATCCCGTCTCCACCTGCGGCGTCAGCACTCGTGCCGCCGTGGCCCGAGCCCGAGCCGCCGGCACCCCGGCCTTCACCGCTGCCCGCTCCAATGCCTCCGGCACCGGTCCCGCCTGCGCCTTGGCTGCCCCCTGTGCCACTGCCGCCGGAGCTGCCACCGCCCCCCGTCCCACTGCCCCCGGCACCGGTCCCGCCCCCGCCCTGGCCGCCCCCGTGGCCCCCGCCCCCGCCGGCGCCCCCACCTCCGCCGCCGCCGTTCCCACCCCCACCGCCTCCTCCGCCACCGCCCTTGGCGTAGGCAATTCCGGAGGCGCTACTCCCAAAGGGAGTGTGCCAATCGGCCAGGAACGGTACCAGCGCCACGGCCAAGATGGGGACCGCCAGCGATTTCAATATCGTCCCCATAGTGTTTTCCTCCTTCGTGACGGGTTTTCCCCAGCGAAAACCCGGGTCCCACAGGAAGCAAGCGGCATTCCAATGGTGGAACGGCTCCCCACCTGTGGAAAATCAAGATGTTTTCCCTTCGCCGAACGTCTAGAGACGTACACCGGGAAGAAAATGCGCCTCGGACCTCCGTTCTTTCCCAGGGGGGTGCCGGTACGCAACTCGGCATCCCAGAGACAATTTATGCGAGCAACACGGGAAGCGCAACAGGAGGGACGGGGGGATACGTCCGTCCCGGACCGGTCGGAAGGGTGCCCGCGATCCGCCGGACCGCGGACGACCAGGCCGTGGTTAGGGATCATGCTCGGCGCGAAGGCATCGAACGGAACGCCCGCCGGGATGGCGAACGGGAGCATAGGTGCCCGTGTCGTTCTCAGCTTGGAGGAAGCCATGACGGCCTCCTAGCAGTTGGGCAGACCTAGAGGTAAAGCCAGGAGAGAAATCGTATCGGCTGCGGTGGCCCGCAGGGTGCGATGGTCAGCGCCCTAACCGGGACACCGAATCAAGCGGAGGAAGGTGAGAAGAAGGTACGCCGAATCCGCATGGCTGTCAAGGGGGACCGGCCACTCACCCGCTCTCGCACCTTTGGAGCAGCAGGGCCGGTCTACCAAGGACGGCCCCGCCTTGCCCGACCGGGGCGGGGGCTCGATCCCGTGTTACCCTCGGCGCGGGGCGGCCTGCCCGCGCAACCTCCTGTGCGTAATACGTTGCCAAGTAAAACAACTTACCGTTTTAGGAGACCCTCCCACTCCGTGCGCGTCTCGCGGCCGCGGGCAACGGCTTGGTAGACCGCCTGGGGACTGACGCCGAGGGATTGCGCGAGGGGCCGGGCCGGGTGGCCGAGGACCTCCACCCAGAGGTAGGCGATCCCGGCGCGAGCGCGCTGCACGGCGGCGCGGCGACCCCCGCCGGTGAGCGCATCGGGGGTGAGGCCGAGGTGGCGACAGACGCGCGTGATCACGGTATCGAGTGTCACGCGGGGTGCCCGCGCCGGCGCGGTTGCGTCCGCCGTGCGCTGGAGCGCGGCCACGAACGCGGGGCTCCCGAGCACCCGCTCATCGCCTAAGTAGGCCTCGCGGCCTCGGCGAAGGGTCTTGGCCACCTCCCACCCGCCGAGGCTCCGGAGCAGGCCCCCGCCCTGGAGCTCGGGGCGCCGGCCCTGGGGGATCCCCGCCGCGACGAAGGCCCGGTAGGCGTGGCGGGCCCGGGGGCCCGTGCGGCCGAACTGGGCGAGAATCGTGCGCGTGTCCTGCCAGGGCCGGGGTACGGTGCCGAGCGCAGCGCTGTGGCCGGTCCAGGGGTAGCGATCGAGAGTGCGGAGGTCGGGCACGACCTTCGCGCGGAGCGGATTCAGATGGAGGTAGCGGACCAGTTCCAGGAGGTACGCCTTCGCCTCCACCACGATGGACTTGTACCGGTTCTGGAAGAGGTGGCCCACCCGGTGATGGCGGCGGTTGAAGGCGCCGGCGTACCCCGTGAGGAGACTCCGCATACTGCGGGCAAGCGGCCGC
>JAJRDC010000174.1 GCA_028678635.1 Methanomicrobiales archaeon | reverse complement strand
TCCGCCGGTGTCCCCCCCGAGGCCTTTGCCTTCTCCATGGCGGAGAGGGCCTCGACCACCGCCTGCTGAACCTTCGGATCGGGATCGTTTTTTGCCCCCTGGAGGGCGATCGCGGCGGCATCCCCTCCGATCCTCCCGAGGGCCCAGACGGCCGTCTTCCGGACGTCTGCCTTGGGATCCTTCAGTAACCGGATAAGGGGTTCGGTAGCCCGTGGGTCCGCGATCTTTCCGAGTGCCCACGCCGAACCCCGGCGGAGCCACTTCTCCGGCGATTCCAGGGCTTTCACCAGGGGCTCGACAGCCCGGGGGTCCCGGATCTTCCCCAGTGCCTCTGCGGCAATCCAGGAGACATCCACGAAGGGATCCTGCAGTGCCTGTATCAGGGATTCCACAGCCCGGGGGTCACGGATCTCCCCCAGAGCCTCCGCCGCCTTCCACCGGACCTGGAGATCCGGGTGAAAGAGCATGTCAATCAGGTACTCCACATGGTCCGCCTGCTTCGCCTCTTCAACGCTCTCCGCCGTTTCCTGCGGCTGCCCCTGATCTACCATCAGTGCTTCCCCTTCTACCCGGGGATGCGGTGCCGGCAGGGATAACTGTTTGGATTGGGGAGGAGCGGTCAGGCCGGGAGGAGAGGGGAAACCTCCGGGCACATCCTGGATCAGACCCTCCCGTGTACCGTGCGTGCATCATCCGAAATGCCCTTATGCCTCCCGGGATCAGCTCTCTTGAGACACCTGCAGGAGACCGTCCTGCGGTGAGGAGAGAGGGAAAGAACCGATGGCAGGGGCACGGCGGCGGCGGTGGGCAGGGTTCCTCCGGGAGTACGTGATCCTGCTGGGATTCCTCTCCGGCCTCTCCATGGCCATCGGGTTTGACCTCCAGGCAGCCCTCTGGCATGGTGCGGGTGAGGCCCTGGAGGCAGCCCTGGGGGTGGCAGGGATCAGCACCCTCTTCCTCATCATCCCCTCCCTGCTCCTCGCGTACTCGGTGTGGAAGGCGTACCGCCGCGGCGGACTGGTGGGGCTCGCGGCAGTCCTGTGCGGGTTCCTGGGCGGGCTCCTCCTCTTTGCCTGGCCCCTGGAAGCGGCCGCCTTCGTCGCCATCTCGATCCTCCTGGCCCTCGTGGCCGTGGAGAAGCGGATCTACCTCTGACGCGAACGGCCCATCACTCCAGGACCGGGATGACTTCCAGGCTCACGTCCAGCGACCGGGGGGAATGGGTCAACCTGCCCACGCTGATCCGGTCGGGACCAAGCGCTGCGTACCGGGCGATATTGCGGGGAGTGATTCCCCCGGAGATCTCGATCTCCACCCGGTCCCGGAGGCCGCGTTTCCGGAGGCCGGCAAAGACCGCCCGGAGGGACCGGAGGTCCATGTTGTCCAGCATGATGGTGTCGGCACCCATCTCCGCGGCAGTGAGGGCATCGGGGACGGTGCTGACCTCAACCTCGATCCTCTTTTCGGCCGCCCGGGACCTGGCCCGGCGGATGGCCTCGGCCAGGGGAACCAGGGCCAGGTGGTTGTCCTTGATCAGGATCGCGTCGGAGAGGGTGGCCCGGTGGGGATCCCCCCCGCCCAGCACCACCGCCTTCTTGTCCAGGAGGCGGAGGCCGGGGGCGGTCTTCCGGGTCGCCGCCACCCGGACGCCGGGGTCCCTGCGGTGCGCGGCCTCCACCAGGGACCGGGTCATGGTGGCGATGCCACTCATCCGGCCGATCAGGTTGAGCGCGGTCCGTTCTACGAGGAGTACGGGGGCCGCATCCCCCTCCAGGGAGAGGAGCGTGGCATCCGCGTCCACCGCAGTCCCGTCCGGTACGGCACCGAGGATCGTAACGCCGTAGTGGGTGAAGAGGGCGGCGGCCTCTTCCATCCCTGCCACCACCCCGGCCTCCCGGAGAAAGACACGGGCCCGGCACCTGCCCAGGGGTGCCAGGACGTCGGTGGTCAGGTCCCCCGAGGGGGCATCCTCGTCAATGAACCGGAGGAGCTCCGGAAGGGACATCACGGCAGACTCCCCAGGACATCCATCATCCGCTGGACCGCCCGGCGGGCCTGCGGAAGGAGGGAAGAGGGTATCTCCACGCGGGGTTCCCCGGTGACCATGGTGCGGTACAGGTCCGGAAGCGAGGTCTCCGTCATTTCATGGCAGATGGTGCAGCGCCGGGGGAAAAAGGCTCCCCTCCAGACCCCGTCCTCCGGGGCGACAGAGAGTGCGCCTGCTCCCCCGGATTCTGTACAGCACGCGGCCGGGCGTTCCTTCTGCCCCCCGGTGTGCACGGCCACGATCTTCTTCCCCATGGCCCATGCCTCCGGAAGGGTGGAGGGGTCCAGTCCCGGGACCGCCAGCAGAATCTTGTCCTCCTCCAGGTTTCCCACCACTTCTCTGAGTGTTTCCGGTGTGCAGGTGATGTCAGCGAGGGCCTTGGCTTCCAGGGGACTCCTCACGCCCACGACAAGGGCTGCACGGGGGTGCTTCTGGTGTGCAGCCCGGAGATCTCCCGGATCGGGTTCCTGCCCCGGAGCACTGGGGTCATCCTGATTCGGTGAGGTCACGCGGGTATCCGGACAGAGAAGCTGCACGGTCTCTGCGACCGTGCGGGGGGCGCAGACCACCAGGTCCCCTACCGCCGACGACTTGGCCGCCCAGAGCAGGGCCAGGTCATCGCCCACCACGTCTGCAGTCCCCTTCACGGCGTCCGGTTCCTCGCAGTGGGCCAGGATCAGGGCTCTGCGTTCATCCCTGAGCCGGCAGATCTCCTCGCGGAGCAGGATCTCGCCAAACCGCTCCGCCACCCTGCATGGATGCGTCGGGCCCCCTGTCACCCGCGGGCCCCCCCGTTCAGGTGCCCACCACCAGCGGATCTTCCAGGTCGCGCAGGAGCGTGAGGATGGAGAGGGCGGCCAGGTAACTGGTGGCCGGGTTATCCGGGCTCGGGATATTGCTGACCCGGATGTACACATCCCCGAAGGGTCCCCTTCCTTCGATCTCGTGGGTGTTTCTCGTGGCATCCGGGTCCACCCAGATCTCCACGTCCGCGTCCCTCCCTGCCGCGAGGCTCAGGGCCACGGCCACGTTGATGTTCTTCGGGAACTGCCGGATGCAGTCGTTGGCCTTCCCCGAGAAGATCTTCATCTTCCGGTCGGCGCGGATCTTCAGCGAGGACGGGGGCTTGGTGGTCCGGAGCAGCAGGTGGTCCAGGGGGGCGATCCTCCCCACCTTCAGGTTGTCCAGTCCCAGGATGGCCCCGCTGGGGATGTAGATCTTCCTCCCCTCCCGCCGGGCCAGGTCCACGATCCGCTCACGGAAGCCTGCATCCGCCATCGCACCGACGGAGAGCATCACCATGTCCTTTCCCCGGGACAGGATCTCCTCCCCGTACTCGTGGACGGCCTCCACCGAAGCCGCCTCCACCACAAGGGAAAAGGGGGCACGAATGAACGACTCGAAGTCCGGATACGCCTTCCCCCCGCAGGCCCGGGCCAGCTCCTCTGCCCGGCCGGGGATCCTGTCGTACAGGGCCAGGATCTCCACCCCGCTGGCCTGGGTGGCCACGATCTGGCCGACGTTCCCGCACCCCATGAGGCCGATCCGGATCATCTCACTGTACTCGAAGGCGATGCCCGTTTTTAAGCGTTATGCTCTTCTCCCCCCGA
>JAJRDC010000168.1 GCA_028678635.1 Methanomicrobiales archaeon | reverse complement strand
GTGAATACCATCGATGGATACGTCAGGGAGGGCATGTATTCCAGCCGGGCTGATTTCGTACGGCAGAAGACTGTCCAGGCCATTGAAAGGCGTATCACAGAGGAGAACATCGAGGAGATCTGTGCCGGGATCCTGGAGGGGAACGGGAAGGCCAACGGGGTTCTTCAGAAGCAGGTCCGGGCCATCCTGAAGGAGCTCCTGGCGGAATCGCTCGAGAAATAAGCACGGTGGGGGAGATCGGGTCCCCCCCTCACCGGGCCGGGTGTCCGGCAGGGATTTTACCCTGGGAGAGTTCCCCCTTCAGCCGGTCGATGATCTGGGTGAAGACGTCCAGCCCGAAGGCCCGGAGGGTGGTGGTCCGGACATCGCCCCGGGAACCCAGCCAGAGAAGAAAGGTCATGGCCACCTTGTCGTCCGGGGTGTCCCCGATGGCCACGTAGTCGTAGTCCCCCATCACCGGGAAGAAGACCATCACGTTCCCGCCCAGGCGCTTGAACTCCTCCATCGCCTCGGTGATCCGCTGGGGCGCCCTCCGGATCTCCCGGATCCCCTGGTCGGTCCACTTCATGAGGAGGATATAGGTCGGCATTTCCCTCACCTCACGAGTCACCAGCGTGGGTGAGATGAAAAAGGTTTGCCCTCAACGGCGCCGGCGGCAGCTCCGGGAACCCGCGGCAGGGTTATCCGTGCCGCCTCTCTGCCCCGATCCCCGGGGAAGGTTTACGTCTCCCAGCGGTGAACCATCCCGTATGTATGTGATCATCGTGGGCCTCGGGGGGATCGGTAGAAACCTGGTGGCGCTGGCCGCAGAGCACGGGGACAACGTGGTGATCGTGGACCAGAACGAGGAACGGGCCAACGAGCTCCTGGAGAAGTACGACGTGATGGCCGTCATCGGGAACGCCACCGACAAGGCGATCCTGACGGACGCCGGCATCGATCGCGCCGAGGCCTTCATCGCAACAACCCACGATGATGCGGTGAACCTGATGTCCTGCTGGCTCGCCAAGCGCATGAAGGTCCCGAACGTCATCGCCATCGTGAACCACAAGGAACACTCCGACTTCTTCAAGGAGGTGGGGGTAAGGGTGAGCGAGGACCCTGATGAGCTGGTCGCTGCCCGGCTCTACTACTGGACGCTCAACCCCCAGCTGCAGCAGCTGGCCACCATCCCGGGCGGCAGGATCTTCGAGATCGTGGCCGAGGAGGGATCACCGGCGGTGGACCGGCAGATCAGGGACATGAAGGTGAAGGACTTCGTGATCATTGCCGTGAAACGGGCCGGGGGCGAGGTGATCATTCCCTCCGGGAATATCACCATCCGTGCCGGCGATACCCTCACGATCTTCACGAAGAAGGAGGACGAGGAGGCATGTCTCGCGCTCCTGAACAAGCAGCTCAGGAAGGCCGGGTGAGGGTTCCCGGCAGGCACCGGCCGATCCGGGCAGCGAGGGAATGCGGGGAAGCCGTGACCCGCCCCGTCTCCCGCCGGAGGCAGGATGCCGGGGGGAGGACTGAGGTTCCGTGAAGGTGGCCGTTTCCGGGAAGGGGGGCGTGGGGAAGACGCTCGTAGCAGGCGGCCTGGCCCACTCCCTGGCCGCACGCGGCATCAGGACCCTGGCCATCGATGCAGACTCCTCGCCCAACCTGGCCCTCACCCTGGGCCTCTCCCCGGAGCAGGCGGAGGCCATTGTCCCCCTCTCCGAGCGGCAGGACCTGATCGAGGCCCGGACCGGGACCGGCTATCCCGGCGTGTACCGGCTGCAGTTCACCGTCGATGACCTGATCGACACCCACGCCGTGGCGACCCCCCTCGGTCCATTCCTGCTGGTCATGGGCACCGTCCGGGCCCCCGGCGCAGGGTGTGCCTGCCCTGCCCACGCGGTGGTCCGGAACCTGCTCCGGACCCTTGTCGTGGACCGGAACGAGGCGGTGGTGGTGGACATGGAGGCAGGGATCGAGCACCTGGGCAGGGGAACGGCAGAACGGGTGGACGCAATGCTTGTCGTCACCGATGCGAACGGAAAGTCCCTCCAGGCGGCCGGCCGGATCGTGGACCTGGCCCGGGCGACGGGCATCCCCCGGGTGATGCTGGTCGGGAACCGGGTGGAGGGTCCGGACCAGGAGGAGCGGATCCGGGCGCTGGGCATGCGCAGGGGGGTTCCCGTGGCCGCCCTGATCCCGTTCGATCCCGCGGTGCCGGCCGCCGAGATCGGGGGCCGGACCCCGCTCGCCGGGCCGGAATCCCCGGCGGTTGCCGCCATCGCAGCGCTCGCTGGGGGACTCCTCCCCAGTTCGGGCACCGGGAGTGCGGGGACATGAAGACGCTGGTCGTCATGGGCAGGGGAGGCGTGGGCAAGACCACGTTCACTGCCCTTGTGGCGCGCCACCTGATCCGGTGCGGCGAGACCCCGATCCTGCTCGTGGACCTGGATCCCGACCAGTCCCTGGGGGAGATGGTGGGGGTGGACATGGAGGCGGCGGGGAGGAGGACCATCGCGGAGCTGGTCACCGACACCTTCATCGGCGGGAGCGGGACCACCGTCGGCGTCGCGCCCCGGGACCGGATCGAGGCCCGGATCTGGGAACAGGGGCTCTGGGAAGGGCAATCCTTCGATTTCCTGGCCGTGGGTACCAAGTGGGTGGAAGGGTGTTACTGCCTCCCGGATGCTGCCCTGAAGGGGGCGCTCTCCTCCATCACCCGGAACTACCGGTACGTGCTTGTCGATGCTCCGGCAGGCCTGGAACACCTGAACCGCCGGGTGACGGCCACGGTGGACGACCTCTTCGAGGTCCTGGGGCCGTCCCGGAAATCCTTTGCCCACGTGGAGAGGGCGTACCGGGTGACCCGGGAGACCGGGATCTCCTTCACCCGGTTCCTGGGCGTGGGCGGGTACCTCTTCCCCCCGGAACTCGAGGGGGAGGCCCGCGGGATCCCCCACCTCGCGTACCTGGGGAGGATTCCCCGGGACCCGGCTGTTGCCGCCCTGGGCCTGGCCGGGGGATCCCTCCTGGACCTCCCCGCAGATAGCCCCGCCGTCACGGCGGTGGGGGAGATCCTGTCCCGGGCCGGATACCCCTGCTGAGGGGGGGAATGGCATGAGTGGTCAATTCCGCGCACATAAGACAGAATCCTTATCTGCTAGTGGCGGTGTGTTATCTAGTACCAGTTGACTGCCCACAGCCGATGACCGGAAGGAGTCTCCTTGGACCGAAAGGGTATCAGTCTCAAGATCGGTGAGTTCGCATCCGATGTCGGGCAGATCCGGGATCTGGAACTCAGCGTCGGCCGTATCACCCGTGACACCTGGGCAGAGACGATGGGGCCCACCCCGTTCCCCGGTATCACGGCCCTCCGCTCCTGGGACCGGCTCCTGCTCTCCCGGTACCGCCCGTTCTACCTCCCGTTCTGCGACCTCTGCTGCCTCTGCACGTACGGGAAGTGCGACCTCACCGGGGGCAGGCGGGGTGCCTGCGGGATCGACATGGCGGCCCAGCAGTCCCGTATCGTGCTCCTCGCCGCCTGCATCGGTGCCGCTACCCACGTGAGCCACGCACGGGAGCTCGTTACCCATTGCATCGGCCGCACCGGGACCCGGCAGCGGATCGACGTGGGCGGGGTGAACGTGGAGGTGGAGGCCCCCATCACCCGCCTGGTCACCGGGGTCCGGCCCGAGACCCTGGGGGACCTGGGACAGGTGCTGGAGTACCTGGAGGGGCAGGTGACGGCGCTCCTCTCCGCAACCCACACGGGAATGGAGGGGGACGCCCTGGACTTCGAGTCCAAGGTCCTCCACGCAGGGATGATCGACCAGGTGGGGATGGAGGTGGCCGATATCGCCCAGGTCTCGACCCTGGGGTACCCGAAGGCCGATGCCGACGCCCCCGCTGTCCCGCTGGGGATAGGCACCGTGGACACCCGGAAGCCGGTGATCCTGGTCATCGGCCACAACGTGCCGCCGGCCATCGGAATCATCGACAACCTCCACGACCGGGGCCTCTCCCGCGAGGTGGAGGTGACCGGGATCTGCTGCTCGGCCCAGGACATGGCCCGCTACGCGCCGGGCACAAAGGTCATCGGCCCCATCTCCTGGCAGCTCCGGTACGTCCGGACCGGGATCGCGGACGTTATCGTCCTGGACGAGCAGTGCGTGAGAACGGACCTCCTGGACGAGGCACGTCAGGTCAGGTCCCCGCTGATCGTGACCTCGGAGAAGAACTGCCTGGGGCTCCCGGACCGGACGGAAGACACGGTGGAACAGATCGCGGCTGACCTGGCATCGGGCAGGGCGCCCGGCGTCCTGATCCTGGATCCCGACAAGGCCGGCGCGGTTGCCGTGGAGACGGCGCTCCGGGTGGCACCGGAACGGAAGAAGCAGGGGGTGCTCCCGGACCTGCAGGCCCTCGCCGTGGCCGCGG
>JAJRDC010000026.1 GCA_028678635.1 Methanomicrobiales archaeon | reverse complement strand
GTCACCGAGGAGGGGGCGATCCCACCTGCCCTCGCCTACCTGATCATCCGGGACCACCTGGGGTGGTCTCTCGGCGAGTTCCACAAGGCATTTCAGATCGACCACCGAGATCAGGTGTGAGTCGCCATGCCGGACGTCGTTGCCACCTATTTCTTCCTTCCCGAGAAGGGGACCTCGCCGGAGGAGGCCGCCCGCTGGATCGTGGAGGAGGAGACGACCGGGACCTGGACCGGGATCAGCACCCGGATGGAGTACGTGCGCCGCCTGGACGGCGAGGTGCTGAACCTCACCCCGCAGGGGACGGGCTATCTCGCCCGGATCCGGTACCCGGCCGAGATTTTCGAGCCCGGGAACCTGCCCCAGTACCTCTCCGTCGTGGCCGGGAACCTCTTCGGCCTGAAGAAGCTTGCGGCGGTGCGGCTCCTGGACGTGGAGTTTCCCCCCTCCCTGATCCCCTTCCGGGGGCCCAGGTTCGGTATCCGGGGTGTCCGGAAGATCGTGGGCACCACGGACCGGCCCCACGTGGGCACCATCATCAAGCCCAAGGTGGGCCTCTCCCCTGAGGACACGGCGGCGGTGGCCACCCGGGCGGCGAACGGCGGGGTGGACCTGATCAAGGACGACGAGACCCTGACGGACCAGGCCTTCTGCCCCATGAGGGAGCGGCTCCCCCGGGTCATGGCGGGCCTCGCGAAGGTGAAGGAGGAGACCGGCCGGACGGTGCTCTATGCCGTGAACGTGACGAGTCGGGCCGACCGGATCGTGGACGTGGCAAAGGAGGCCGTGGATCTCGGGGCCAATATGGTGATGATCGATGTCATCACCGCCGGCTTCACGGCGCTCCAGGCCCTCTCCGAGTCCCCGAGGATCACGGTCCCGATCCATGTCCACCGGACCATGCACGCGGCGATGACCCGGAATCCTCTCCATGGGATCGCCATGCGTCCCTTCGCCCGCATGGTCCGGTGGCTGGGCGGGGACCAGCTCCACACCGGCACGGTGAGCGGCAAGATGAGCCATGACCGGGAGGAGGTGGTGGGGGACAACCGGGTCCTGACCGGCCCCTGCGGGGGGCTGAAACGCGTCTTCCCGGTGTCCAGCGGAGGGCTGCAGCCCGGGAACGTGCACCGGGAGCTGGAGGTGCTGGGGAACGACCTGATCCTCCAGGCAGGCGGGGGCATCCACGGCCATCCCGATGGAACCAAGGCAGGGGCCCGGGCGATGCGCCAGGCAGTGGATGCCTGGATGGAAGGATTGACGCTGGAGGAGTACGCAAAGGATCACGTGGAGCTGGCGCGGGCGCTTGCCAGGTGGGGTGTGGTACATGGCTGATGATGCAGGAGAACCGGGCGAGAGATGCTGTATTTATTTCACCAAGCTGCAGGGGAATGGGAACGACTTCGTGCTGATCGACGAGATGGAGGGGACGGTTGTACCGGACGAGACACGGCGGCAGTTCGCTGCCCTGTTCTGCGATCGACGGTTCGGGATCGGTGCTGACGGCATCCTGTTCCTCTCGAAATCAGAGAAAGCCGACCTCCAAATGCGCCTCTTCCAGCCGGACGGGTCCGAGGCAGAGATGTGCGGGAACGGCATCCGCTGCCTGGCCAAGTACGCACGGGACCGGGACTACGTGAAGGACCTCTGTAGCGTCGAGACCCTGTCCGGCGTGATCCGGGTGAAGATGCGGGAGGATGCAGAGGGGGAGTTCCTGGCCACGGTCGAGATGCCGGCCCCGAAGTTCGCCCGGAGCGATATCCCGGCCACCGGCGAGGGGGAGTACAAGGAGGAGATCGCAGGGGACACCGTCTACGCCGTGAACACGGGGGTACCCCACGCCGTGATCTTCGTGGACGAGATCGGGAGCGTGGATATCAGGGAAGTCGGTCCCATCGTCCGGAACCATGCCTCGTTCGTGAACGGCGCCAACGTGAACTTCGTGGAGAAGGCGGGGGACAACACCCTCCGGATCCGGACCTACGAGCGGGGGGTGGAGGAGGAGACCCTCTCTTGCGGGACCGGCGCCATGGCCTCCGCCGCGGTGGCCCGGAAGCTGGGGATGGTAGGGGACACGGTGCAGGTGGAGACCTGGGGCGGGCCCCTCTCGGTGAGGCTGGGCGAGGTGAACGAGATCGAGGGTCCCGCCCGGACCGTCTTCACGGGCTCGATACCGCTCTGATCCCGTTCCCGGTGATCTCGAAGTCAAAGAACCCGCCGGCAGGGAGCGACCGGTGCTTCTCCAGCACCGCCCGCCGGAATCCCTCGTGGACCTCGATCCGTACGATGGCCTTGGAGAGGTGGGAGAGGATCGTCCCCCCCAGGGGGGCGGAGACGTTCCTGACCACGTCCATGTAGACCTGGTTCGTGATGAGGACCGGGAGGTCGTATCGTCGGGAGAGACCCAGGAGAAGGATCACCTGCCGGGCCAGCTTCCGCTGGGCCTCCTTCCCGCTGGAGAGCTCGGCCCGGTACAGGACGGTGGCCGAGTCCATGACAAGGAGGCCGGTCTTCCCCCGTTTCAGCACCTTCTCGGACTCGGAGAGGAGCAGGCCCTGCTGGTCAAAATCCAGGGGCTCGTAGAGGAAGAGCCGCTCGGCCAGCTTCTCGGCATCGGCACCGGCCACCTGCCGGAACCGCTCCACCGAGAACCCCTCGGGATCAAAGTATACCACGGAGTGCCCTGCCCGCAGGACCGCCACCGCGGCGATCTGGCAGAGGGTGGACTTGCCACAGCCCGGGTCACCGTAGATCTGGGTGATCACCCTCCGTTCCAGGCCGCCTCCCAGGAGCGCGTCGAGCTCCGAAATTCCGGTCGAGACCCGGCCCTCCGTCACGGGCGGTCCCCTCCCAGCTGCCTCCAGGCGGCCTCCTCCACGGCCCGGGCCACCTTCCGAACGGGGAGATTGCTCTCCCGTGCGATGGCCTGCACCTGCCCGAACTCGGGTTTCACCGAGATGACCTTCCCGCCGCTTCTGCCGAACTTCACGGCAGCGGTGTACCGGGTCCCCCCGACGGTCACCTCCACCTCCGCGGTGGTCCGGACCGCGACGAACCGGTGGACCATGGGGGTGCACCGGATCCCCAGCGTGCCCAGCTCCTCCGCCATCATGGCTGCCAGGCGGGAGCTGTCCTCCTGCGATGCCACCACCCGGACCAAGTGGCCGGGCCTCCCCTTCTTCATGACGAGGGGAATGGCGCTGGCATCCCTGGCCCCTGCCTCCATGAGCACTGCGAGGGTATGGGCCACCACCTCGCCGGTCACGTCGTCCACGTTCGTCTCCAGCACGTCCACCCGGTCGCCGGAGGCCTCCCCCGCCGCGTCCAGCAGCATGGCCCGGAGGACGTTGGGGGTGCCCTCCGGGTTCCTGCTCCCGGCGCCGTAGCCGGCGGCGATGATCCGGGCCGGGGCATCCCAGACGGGTGGGAGCGTCGCGAACTCGGCCAGGAGCGCCGCCCCCGTCGGGGTGCAGAGCTCCCCCTCGCCGTACCCCGTGACCGTGAGGAGCGGGGATCCGGCCAGGATGGCGGTCGTTGCCGGAGCTGGGACGGGGAGCGTCCCGTGGGATCCCCGGACCCAGCCGATGCCCAGAGCAATGGGCCGGACCACCACCCCCTCCGGGGCCAGCAGAGAGAGGGCCGTCGCGGCCCCCACCACGTCGGCGACGGCGTCGTCAGCCCCCACTTCATGGAAGTGGGTGACCTTGCCGTGGACCCGGGTCTCTGCGTCGTGGATCCGGCGGAAGACCCTGAGCGCCATCCCCATCGCTGCCTCCGGGGCATCGGCTTCCCTGACCCGGGCCTCCACCTCCTCCAGGGTCCGGCGGGCCTTTCCCGCCCGGGTCCGGAGCTGCACCGCCCGGATGCCTGCCCGGTCCACCTCCAGGGCCTCCGGCTCCCCCGCCACCGAGGCCATGGCCCGGATCACGGGGGCACGGTCCGGAAGGAGGGCGAGGAGGGCGCCGGTCACC
>JAJRDC010000182.1 GCA_028678635.1 Methanomicrobiales archaeon | reverse complement strand
ACCAGATCCGGACGAAGGCCGACGGGAGCCAGTACGGGGTCTGCATCCTCCCCAATAACCAGGTCTGCGACGCGGTGAAGTACATGCAGCAGTGCGTCTGCACGGCCCCGGCCTGAGCAGGGTCGTGAAGTTGCTGGTAGGAACGGTATCACCTGATACCGACAGGCCGAGAGGGATGAGGGCCGGCATCATTAACAGGTAGTGCTCTATGCCGTAAGTTCCATGATCGAGGCGGATGGAAGAACAATGGTATAGGGAGGGGATATCCTTTCATTCCCGTTTTTCCAAGGTAATGGTACCGCACTATTCTCCACCCTGATTGTCTGGGCGGGCGGATCCTATCCGGGTCAGCCACGCCCCAATCTGTCCGATCTCTTCGTGAATTCGGTGGGGGAAAAAATAGGAACAGGTATCTATTTGTTCATGTCCTTTCCCTTCGTACGATGAAAGGTGCCTGGACGGTCCGTGTATTACCTGCGTCATCCCGTGCCGTGATCCGGATCAGGGATTTCTTTCCGTCTGCGTTCACAACGGTCCAGATATACCGGCCGGTGTTCTTCTGGGAAGTAGCAATGGAAGACCATGTGGTTCCATTATTCAGCGAGTACTCGATGTCGATCCCGGTGACCCCGGTGTCATCAGTTGCCTTCCAGAGGATCTGCCGCCTCTGGTTCCCATACCAGATGATTCCCGGTGACGGTGCTTTGATTGTCACCTCGGGCGGGAGGGTGTCAGAGGCAGGTCCGGGTTTATCGGCGGGCACCACTCTGATGGTCATCGTGTGGGAGCGGGATCCTGCTGCGTTCCGGACCACCATCGTCACGGTATAATCACCAGGTTCGTTAAAGACGTGGAAGGGATTCCGGTCTCCGGAAACGGCGCTATCGCCAAACTGCCAGGACCAGGTATCAGGGTATCCCAGGGAGGTGTCCGTGAACTGCACGGCCAGGGGGACCTCACCTTCCGTCACGTTGGCAGTGAAAGATGCGAGGATACCGGGATCATTGCCGGGAACGCCGTACTGGAAGAATGCGTGCTCAAAGTACGGCTTTTCTGCCTCCAGCGTGAAGGATTCCGTCTTGTTGAAGATGGCAATCCCTTCCGGGGCGGAGCGGGTCACCACATCGTTCCCAGAAGAACAGGTAACAGCGCATGATACCGGCCGTCCTCTGGTGGTGACCTGGACGATGATTGCTTCGTTGAGCGCGCTAACCTCCATCGCGAGCCGGCTCATGTTGCCCACCACCACCACCGTGGAGCTGTCGGCCATAGCCCAGCCCTGTTTCGAGGCAGAACCGTCCAGCTGGTACGTCCCTTCCTTCGCCGGTGTGAGCAGGAACTGGCCGGTGCCTCCGGCCAGGGTGAGGCTCTCCGTCGTTTTTCTCCCGTCGGGATCCGTGATCACCACGTCCGCATGGGCGTCCACACCGTTCATGACCAGGTCCTTCAGTGACAGGGTGACCGGAACCGGTTCAGGTGCGGCGAGATAGTCGGTTTCGGGCTGGAGGACCAGGAATCCCACCCCATCCGCCGTGACCACCAGTTCGATGCTCCGCAGGTCTAGGGTTCTCCCGTTCTTCTCGGCGCTCAGGGTGAGGTGGTGCCTGCCGGGCTGCATCGCAGGCACGTGGAGCGCGAAGTTCTCCCTCCCGTTCAGGTTGACCGTTTCCCTGATCTCCAGCTCGGGAACCACAAGATCAAAGACAGTGGCTGAATATGCGCTGTCCAGGGTGACGGGGATGGTAATCGGTTCAGACGGCGGATAGGTGTCAAGGATCTCAATACCGACGATCGCCACATCATCCTCCTTTTCGCCGATGTTCACCAGAAATGAGGTCTGTCGGAGGATGCTGCGGGTCCGGTACGTGAGGGTGACGGTGCCCGTGTACGTACCGTTCCTGGGGAGGGTCACCTCTGAGGAGAACACCCGCGATGCACCGCCTGCGAGGTCAAACTCCTCACCCTGGCGATATTCCAGCCCTTCTGTTGCATTCTTAAGGACGAAGAGGAGCCCGGCATGGTCCACCGGATCAGTCTCATGGTTCCTGACCTCCATGGTCACTTCCAGCCGGTTCCCGTCAAGGATCGGAGAAATATCCACGGTCACGTTCGGCCGCGTGGCCGTGACCGTTATCCGGGCAACGTCCGAGAACAGCTGTCCGTCATGCCGGTAGGTGACCAGGGAATACTCGCCGGCCATTTCTGGAATGAATTCCCCGTTCCGCGGGATGATGTCAACGACACTCCCGTAGGGTGTTACTACCAGCGAGTAGCCTGATGAGGTGACCCGTGTCGGCGTGGAGACTCGGGTATCCGTCGCCCTGACGGTGGCGGGTTCCTTGATGGACCCGCCCTGGACGCTGTCCATGATCGCCTGGGCTCCCACGCGGTGCAGGTGTTCCACCTGGTCCGAGACCACGGGGACACCCATGTTCAGGGTGGCAATGAGGAGGCCCTTCAGGACAAACGTCATACCTCCCTGGACCGCCATTGCATAGGTGAACAGGGGTACCAGGTAGGCCATGATTCCGTTGATGAGTTCGAAGGCAGGTGTGGAATGGAGCGTCACGGCAACGGAACCCATTCCAATGGATTCTATCAGGTCTGCTTCAATCCCGCCCAGGTCAGATGCGTACCGGGCACGTTCATAGGCTTCTTCAGTAGATGACAGCGGGATGTTCCACGGCCCCAATGCCGTGCCGCCGAGACCGTATTCCTCCACCACCCGTGTGAGGGGGAGTGTATACCGGAAGAACAGGTGGCGGAGATCTATGGAATTGCGGTACTGGTGGGGGTTCATCACGATATGGGATGCCAGTGCCCCCTCCTGTTCATCGATGGTGCGGCGCGTGGAGAGGATATCATATCCTTTCTCGAGGGCTGACATCTGATCAGATACTGCCGGGCCTTCGGGCCAGAGGGCGACATGGGCTCTCATGAGATATGAGTACTGGGCCACGAACGCGGTATCTGTAGCCTTCCATGCGTCCAGTTTCTTGGTGATAAAAGCCTGATCCGGTTTCGGTGTATTTGCGAGGGATGCCACCCTGACATACTTAAACACTAGGTCAAAGGCCTGCCGGGGCGCTTCTGTATGGTATTGCACATTCCTTACAGCCACGAGCCTGAGGGCCTGCTCAATCTCTGCATCTGCCTTTTCCTCCCTCAGATGCGCGAGGTCCAGTGCAGGAGAGATATTCGATCTTACCGTGATGTACCGCATCCCGGAAATCCTCTGGCCGTTGACGTTGGCTTCCGCCGCAATCGTGTGGATCCCGGGTGACTGGATGGTGAAGGCATATATCAGGTCTTCCGTGTGATACACGAGAATCCTCTCGGGCACACCATCCACCAGGATGGTAACCTCAAAGGGCTGGGGCTGAAGACTGTCCAATGGTCGGATCGTCACGACATTGGTACCACCCGCGTCCATCACGTTCCTTTCAGGAATGAGCTCGAATCCAATGGTTACCGGATCGGGTTTCAAGGGTCTGGGCGTGATGGGCGGCTGCTCCGGAAGCACGGTGATGACTGTCTTCCGGCTGGACACGGCCATGCTGTCAAAGACATTGAACTCTACAAGATAGTTCCCTGGCAGCACCCCTTCAGGCTTCCATGAAAATGCTCCTGTTGAACGGTCCAGTGTTGCGCCTTCCAGGTACGGGCTGAAGAAGTATTCCAGGGAGTCCCCGTCTTCGTCGGTAGCATGAATGGAGAACTGGAGGGTATCGCCCAGGATGACCCACGTATCCTTCAGCTCATCTCCGATGCGGGGGACATGGTTCCATCCGGTAACATGGATGGTGACACTCTCCACATCGCGAGCCTCTCCGTCAGAGACCTCAAACTGGATATTCCAGAATCCCATCTGGGCGCTGGTGGGTTTCCAGGTGAAGACTCCGCTGGTGCGATCCAAGGAGGCACCTTCGATGGAGATGAGGCCGGGCATAAGGCCGTAGGAATACCCGAGGGTATCACCATCGGGATCATAACCCTTGAGCGTCAAGTGGTATGTCGAACCAAGAGAGATCTCCTGTGGTTCCAACGGCTCGAGGAGGGGAGGATGGTTCAGGGATGTGACCGGGGCAAACTTCTGGATACGATAGTTCCCCGCATCCATCACGTACACGTTGCCCGCATTGTCCACTGTGCAACTGGTGGGATAATAGAACTGGCCTGCCTGACTTCCCTGGGATCCCATCTGCGTGAGCAACACACCCTGGGGGGAGTATTTCTGAACACTGTGATTTTCGGGATGGGTCACAAAGACGTTGCCGTCAGGTGCAACGGAAATGCCCCCCACTAGGATATTCTGGCTGGAGGTTCCCTTCAACCTCCAGGAGGTGACAACAGTGCCGTCGGACGTGTATTTCACCACGCTGGGCGGCCCCTGGTATGTCGCATACACATACCCTTCTTTGTCAACCGCGATATCAACAGGATTTTTGCCCACTTTCCATCCTTTGATAAAGCTGCCATCGGAAGAGAACTTCTGGACACGGGAGGGCTGGGAGAGCCAGGAGATACTTCCTACATAGACATCACCCTGGGCATCTGTTGTGATCCCCCGGGGACCGGCCGGGTCCGACCATCCGTATTGGTCAGACGGTTTTACCCCTCCCCATCCTCCCAGTAACCTGCCATCCGGGGCATAGAATCTGATGGCATCATTCCACGAGTCTGAGACATAAATATCACCGGCCGAATTCACCCCAATCCCGCTAGGCTGTCCTCCCACGGCCCATCCTGCAAGTCGGTCTCCATTCGGGTTGAATAGCTGAACCTGGTTCTGATAACTGAACCGATTCGAATTCGTGATGGCATATAAATTTCCTGAAGCATCTATGGTGATATCACCAGGTGACATGATTTGCCCGTCTCCCTCACCCTTGCTCCCCCACATCAAAACGAACCGATATTCATCAGATGCTTCCCCGACGGTACTCTCCCGGAGCAGTTCAGTGGGCCGTTCTTCAGGAGTCTCTGCGCCTTCTTTATTGAGTGACTGGCCCGGTGTTCGGTCTCTTTCATCGAGAATTAACAGATCCGGAATTTCGTTTCCGGTATCAGACTCCGGTGAACTATCGTCAGAACCCTCGACCGTTCCGGAGCGTTCCTGATCCCCAGGAATGGTCACATCAGGTATGGGAATGTGAGATACAGTTACTGTTTCCCTCTGGTTGACCACAGGAGTAATTTCCTGCCCGGGATCTCCAACCGGGTCCTCGCCTGTCCCATCAGGAGGTGCCATGATTGATTCGTTCTCCATCAGGATCTCTTCGGGGAGAGCGATTGCAGCAGTCCCATTCAGAATCACTTCCGACAGGTTGGCATCCCATTCCACAGATTCATTCCTGGGGTCAGGAGGATCCCCGCCATCGTCTAGGGCAAGGACAGGCAGAGTAAGGAAGACTATGCATACCGCGACTGCAATCAGGATGGGAACCGGTCGCACCATAGGAATCATATCTCATATTGAGTTGATGAACCGTTGGATCTGCATGAAACGATGAGATATTGCATAATTTTACATTTTAAACGTTTTTATGCCGTTTTTTTTTAAAAGAATTTAGGGAAAGGTCTTGACCCGGCCTGTGAAAAGATTATTTATACCGGTACACTGTTTTCACGAGAACATCCATCGACCCTATTCGTCGTTTCTCGGAAATGCCGCAATCAGTCCCCTGTGCGTGAATTCACAGAAAAGTAAATGATTTCAATTCAATTCCATTCAAGGAGTAGGATGTCAGGTTCTTATGGAAGTGATCCCTTTCCCTTTCCTTTCCCCCGTTCACCCCAGCCCCCACTGGGCCAGGGTGGTGTGGGACGGGTCCACGTCGTTCCAGTCCCATCCCAGCGCTTCGATGATCCGTGAGATGGGCTGCTGGATGGTCTTTTCGAGCATCGTTTCCCAGTCGATGACGAACTCGGGGGGCACCTGGTCAGGGTACTCGAAGCAGATGACGTCGGTCTGTGGGTACTTGGCCTTCACTCTCCTGATGTAGAGCCGCTTCGGCTTGGACCCCTTCTTGAAATCGGCCCCCAGGCATGTATTCGCATAGATGGCCCCCCGCCGATGGGCATCGTTTACCTCGTACTGGTCGAGATCCTTCTGGATCCCTCCAGGGATGCCGACCTCGTCCAGTGAGTACTTCCCGGCCCGGTAGTTCTTGATGATACCGCCCAGGTACGCCTTCACCTCGGGATATGTGGATCCCCGCAGGATCATCTCGATGGTGGTCTTCTGCACCTCCTTCGTGATCTGGGGGTAGTCGCTGCGGCGCATCTCGAAGCCCACGATGTCGATCTCGTCCACATCCTTCCCCTCCTTCCAGACCAGGTGGCCGGCGTACCGCTTCTTCTTCCCTGCCTGGAAGAACCTGCGATAGATCTTCTCGAACTTGATGGAGAAGTAGTGGGCAGGGGCGTTCAGGGTTTCCCTCGCAAAGTCGCTGTAGGAGGCGTTCAGCCGCTCCTCGATGGACCGGGCGATGGCAATGGTCTTCTCCTCCTCTGCGGGGGGCAGCTGGACCATGCAGGAGTCCGTGTCCCCGTACAGGACGCGGTACCCCATCCCCTCGATCACCTTCCGGGTGTGCTCGATGATCGCCCGCCCCACCGACGTGATGGCGGAACCGATCTCCCGGTCGTAGAGCCGGAAGCGGGCATAGCCGCTGACCCCGTAGTAGGTGTTCATGATCACCTTGATGACGTTCTGCTGCAGGTCGTAGCGCACGAACTCGGGGGACCCGAAGGGGTGCCTGTTGCGCATCGCCTTCTTCTCCTCCCGCTCCTCCAGGAGCTCCGAGAGGATCGAGCGGGTGAGCCCGTCGGGCTCCTTCCGGAACCGGACGCCGTTCGGGGCCCGGTACTCCCCTGCCGGGTCCTTCGTCTCCGGGGAGGCGTTGATGGTCATCATAGCCATGGGGTACAGGGATTTCAGATCCAGGACCACCACGTTCTCCTTGACCCCCCGGGCGGGATCAAAGACCGTGGCACCCTCGAACTCCTCCGCCGCTGCAAAGCCCTTGGAGGGGAGGACGAACTTCCCGAAGGCCTTCCGGAGGATGTAGATGTCGATGACACTGGAGGAGTTCAGGGTCCGGTCCAGGGGGCATCCCACGTACCGGGCGATCTCCCGGTAGAAGCTGATGATGTGGCTTTTTGCATTGATGCCCACGCAGAGGGCCACGTCCTGGAAGTTGTACTCCATCATCCGCAGGGGGTCCTCCTTCCAGAGGGCCGAGAGGTTCCCCGGGTACCGGACCTTGGTCTCCCCCAGCTCATCCTCTGCAATGGCGTCCAGCCGGTAGGACTCCTTCTGGGCCCCGTGTATCTTCCGGTAGGCCTCCAGAAGGTCGAAGAGGGCCCGGCCCCGGAGGGCATTGCGCTCCGTCTCCCCCGGGATCCGCGCCAAGGAGGCGGGTGAGAGGCCCAGCACCTCCATCCGCCGGGTCACGTACGGGATATCGAACTCCAGGAAGTTCCAGCCGGAGAGAATGTCCGGGTCCCTCTCCTTCAGGTAGTCGGCGAGGGCCCGCAGCAGCGATACCTCGTCGGGGCATACCTTGACCCGGTGCTTCCCTGGGGCGAAACACCCGTTCTTCCGGCCACGGCAGAGATCCGAGGAGGCCAGGTCCGGGATCGGGACACCGGGATCGATGAGGAGGGTGACGTAGTCATCGTCGAAGGAGTCGTGGCAGGTGATGCAGAGGATCCGGTCCCGTTCCGGCGAGGGGAACCCCCGCGCGTCTTCACACTCGATGTCCATCATGCAGACCCGGGCCGGGGACGGGACGTCCGCGGGCCGAAGGTCCCGGTAATCCACCCGGAGTGAGGGGGATTCCACGCCACCGGTGAGACCGGTGTCGATAAGGAACCGGGTGGCGAAGGGGATATCGGCCTCGTGGTGCCGGAACCGGTCCCGGATCTCCCTCACGTCGGTGGGGCGCCGGGTATAGACCCGCCTGAGCGTTTCGCCCCGGATCGACCGGTACACCTTCCCCTCCTCCAGCCCGGCGCCCGGGGGCATCGGGCCCGCTGCCACCTCGCTCTCGGGCACGTAAAAGTAGGGCCGGAAGCCGGTCACCTCCAGGTGGTGGGGCTTCCCCAGCCCGTCCCTGCCAAAGATATGGATCAGGGGACCCTCGGGGGTATTCGTGTACTCCACCTGGTTGATGGCGATCCGGAGGGAGCCGAAATCCGAGAGCGTGGTGGCACCCCCGGCCATGCCCCGGCTGTATACCTTCCGGGCCTGCACCTCACCGTCAGCCATCGAAACCCCCGCAGATCGGCCGGAGGAACCCGCCTGCCCGATCCATCTGCTCCTTTTCCCAGGGATCCAGCGGCCACTCCTGGATCTCCCGTACCCCCTCCCTCCCCAGGAACGCGGGAACGCCCAGGGAACAGCCCCGGAGGCCATACTCCCCTTCCAGCACGCACGAGCAGGGGACCGGGGTTACGCTGCCGGCTTTTAAGAACTGGAGAAGGGCAGCGATATGGTCGGCGGGGCCAAAGACCGTGGCTCCCTTCCCCCTGATCACCTCCATGGATGCCATCCGCAGGGATCCAAGGATACGTTCCCGGTCCGGTACCTGCACGTCGACCGGGAGCCGGGAGAAGACCGGTACCTGGTGCTCGCCGTGTTCCCCGAGCACCGTCCCCTCCGCATGTATCCCCTCCTCCCGGAGGGCCAGGGTGAACCGGGCCGAGTCCAGCTGCCCGCCGAACCCGATGCACCTGCGCCGGTCCAGCCCACCCTTCCGGTGGAAGTAGTAGTTGAGTACGTCCGCGGGATTCGCCACCGTCACCCAGATCCCCCCGAACCGGCGTGCGTACGGGAGGCACGCCTCGGCAATCTTCAGGTTCACTCCCAGGAGGTCGGCCCGGGTCTTCACCGCGGGGGTCCGCGAGATACCCGCGGTATAGACACAGAGATCGGCGTCCCGGATGTCCGCCGGGTCCGTGCTGACGGAGATCCCCCGGCCGGTGTGCTGGAGATCCCGGACCTGGGCCCCGAGCAGCGACTCGTTGGCATCCAGGAGCACCTGGTCCCGGGCTATCCCCAGGGCACCTGCCAGGAAGGCCACCTCCCCCCCGATCCTTCCCGTGCCGATCACCGCGAGCCGGGTCATGGGGTACAGCTATGGGTAGGCTAATATTAAATAAATACAATCTTCTCCGGATGATACGCCTGGCCCCCGGCAGGGTCTCCCCCGGCGGAGTGGAGATGGCCAACCACCTGGTCCTGGCCGCCGGTATCCTCGGGACCACGGCCTCGTCGATCCGGCGGATCCTGGAGGCCGGCGCCGGGGGCGCGGTCACCAAGTCCATCGGCCCCCTGGCCTCAGCCGGCCACCCGGGACCCTGCGTCGTGGAGCTGGAGGACGGGCTCCTGAACGCCATGGGCCTTCCCAATCCCTCCCGGGAGTTTGCATCGGAACTCGTATCCCTGAAGGGGCGACCGGTGGTGGCTTCTGTCTTCGGAGGGACGCCGGAGGAGTTCCGGAAGGTGGCCTCGTGGTTCAGCGACCGGGTGGCAGGATTTGAACTGAACCTCTCGTGCCCCCATGCCGAGGGCTACGGGGCGGCCATTGGCACCGATCCCGATACCGTGGAGGAGTGCACCCGTGCAGTGGCCTCCCTTGGCCTCCCCACATGGGTGAAGCTCACGCCGAACGTCACCGATCTCCCCGCGATCGGCCAGGCGGCAGAGCGGGGCGGGGCCTCGGCCGTGGTTGCCGTGAACACGGTGAAAGCCATGCGCATCTCGACGGAACTCCGGCTTCCCGTGCTGGGGCACCGGTACGGGGGCCTCTCGGGGAAGGCCATCTTCCCCATCGC
>JAJRDC010000004.1 GCA_028678635.1 Methanomicrobiales archaeon | reverse complement strand
CCCATCTCCGTTCCCCGCATCATGAAGGGGCAGCCCTTCGTGAGGATCACAGCGCGTGTCGCGGAGAGGTCCAGCACCTCTCCCCTCGCGTCAGGGCCGAAGAAGAGGATGGTCACCAGGCGCACGCACTCGGCGATCTCCTTCGCGGTGCCCCGGGGGAGGCTGAACCCTTCGGCCACCCCCCGCGCCTCGTTCCCGGCTTCTATCCAGACGTTGTACTCCAGTTCATCGTACCGCTCTCCCAGTGCCCCGCGGAACGCCCCGTCATAGAGCACCGGGAAGCTGGAGACCATGCGGGTGGCCAGCTGCCACCGCGTCTCCCCCGGGATATCCCTGATATCCATCCCTCTTCACCCTCCGGCACCCGGCACGCCGCTGTCCCTGGGCCTCGCCGTGGCCCGCGACCGGATCTGCACGGGATTCTCTCCGGGCCCACCGATATAGCTATCTCCGGGGCCGGTCCTTTATGGGGACGGCGGGCATAGATCTGATCCATGCATCCATCATCCGGGGGGCGGCCGATCCTCCCGGGTCTGATCAGGGGTTACGTTGCCCCTGCACTGGCCCTGGCCGTTCTCGCGGTCCTGCTATCGGCCGGGTGCCTGGGGGGATTCACGGCCTTCCCGCCGGACGTTGTCTATCCATCCATTGCACCCATTGAAGGTGCCCCGTCCCACCCCGTCACCTTCACGTACGCGTTTGAAGACAGCACGGTGACCCTCACGGTACCCATCAGCGGCCCCGTCTTCTACGGGGCCCAGCGTGCCGTGAAGAATGCCACCCTTGTCCGGGACCTGCCCGACGAACGGTGGATCCCGGGGTACTACCAGGCCTTTGTGTCGGACCCGGCGCAGGAGGGATTCTATGGGGATGTCCTCTCCGAGTTCCGGAGGGTGAAGGCGGAAAAGAACCTTGACAGTGACCGGTACGTGGAGCTGATGGCTGTCGCAGTCCAGTCGATGCCGTACCGGACCAGCGGGGACGACACACCCCCGCGGTTCCCGGTGGAGACCTTTGCGGAACGCACGGGGGACTGTGACGACAAGAGCACTCTGCTCGCCGGTCTCCTTTCCCGGGAAGGTTACCGGGTCGCCCTCCTGGTCTTCCGGCCGGAGAACCACGTGGCCGTCGGAATCGCCGCCCCTGACTGCCGCTACCGGAATACCTCGTATGCCTATGTCGAGGCCACCAACCTCTCCCTGGTGGGCATACCCCCGGAGGAGATCCAGGGTCCCATCAGATTCCTGACCTCGGATCCCCTGGTGATCCCCATCGGGAATGGCACCATCCCGTACGGGGCCTGCGGCCAGACAACGGCCATCGACAGGGCGCTTCTCAGGGCACGGGAAGAGGCGATTTCCCTGAACCGGCAGCTGAAGGCAAAGGATACGGAGATGGACCGGGCAAAAAGTTCGGGCAACACTGCGGAGTACAACCGCATGGTGCCGGAATACAACCGCATGGTAGCAGACCAGAACCGGGCCGTGGACACCAACAACTACATCCTGAGGCACCTATACGACCGGCCTGGCACCTACCACTGGCTGAAGATACGCGGGCTGGTCCAGGGCTAGCCGGGCCGTTCCTGCAGGACCTGGCAGATCCGGGCCATCAGGGCGTGGTGGCGCTGGAGGAAGGTCAGGGCGTCCAGGCTCCGGTGATCGATAGGCAGCTCCCGGAAGGTGATGCCGCAGTCCACGTCCCAGAGGATCAGACCCTCAGCAGGCGCGGGCGGCACCCGGGGGCCGGAGGGCCCGGCCAGCAGTTCCCTGATCCGTTCCGCGCCGGCCTCCCCCCTCCCCACCTGGTCCAGCACCCCGGCCATGGATCGGACCATCTGCCAGAGAAAGGACCATGCCTTCACCTCGAAGACGGGAAATCCCGCTTCCCGAAATGCCCGGGCAGAGAGCACCATCCGCTCGGGATTCTTTCCCTCCACCCGCCCGAACCGCGAATAGTCAAACCGGCCCACGAAGGAGCCTGCGGCCTTATCCATGGCGGCGATGTCCAGGCCCGGGTCTGAAAAGAGGTAGCGGTAGGTCCGGGAACGGGCATCGTGGCGGGGGTGGAATTCCGCGGCAACCTCCTCGATCCCGGTGCACCAGATGTCCCGGGGGAGCTGGAGGCTGAGAACCTCCCGCGCCCGCTCCGGGACAGGGGTATCGAAAGCACAGACCTGGCCGCGGGCATGGACACCCCGGTCCGTCCGTCCGGCGAAGGCGAACCGTGCCTCCCTCCAGTCGCTGAAGAGTTCCAGCCGACGGCAGGCCGCGATGACCTCGGCCTCGACGGTCCGTTCGTCCACCTGCTGCTGGGAACCGAAGAACCGGTCTCCCAGGTAGGAGAGCCGGAGGGCGAGCCTCATCGGCGGATGCGCCGTTTCACCCTCTTCCAGGCACTCCGGAGGGACTGGCGCGAATAGGTCCGGAGCGGGGTCATCCGCCCGCCGGCAGCGGTGCGGCCTTCCCGGATGGCGGCCAGGATGGACGGGACCGTGGGTTCGGCGGCCACCAGCGTGTACCCGAATCCCACGTAGCGGGCGTTGTGGGCATCGCTCCCGCCGACGACGGGCTTCCGGAATTTCCGGGCCACCCTCGCGGCCTTCCGGTTCGCCGAGCCCACGATGTACCGGCTGTTGAAGACCTCGATGGCATCCACGGCTCCCGGAGCACGATGGGCGCGCCGGGCCGCCCCGTGGCGCCACATGTGGTACGGGTGTGGCAGGATCGTGACGGCCCCCTGATCCCGGGCCAGGGAGATGGTCTCCATGACGTCCAGGCCGGGGGGGATCGCTCGGGAGATCCCGAGGGCGATCAGGTGCCCCTGCCGGGTGGAGATCTCGATACCCGGGATGACGATGACGCGGCTCTCCGTGCCGCGGGCACGGGCCACGCCTGAAAGCGTGTCATGATCGGTGATGGCGATGGCATCCAGGCCCTGGGCCTCGGCGCGTCTGAGGATGTCCTCGATAGTGCTCTCGCCGTCTCTGGAGGCGTCCGTGTGGACGTGCAGATCGCAGCGGAGCATGATGTGAGATCCTTTTTTCTTCTGCCGCATATTAAGGGAGCTCTATGCGAATCCTCCTCCCCACCGGTACCGCCACCGAAACCATCGTCCGCGAGTCTGCCCGGGGGTACGATGCCGACGTGGTGGTCACCGGGGAGATCGCCTCGTTCCTCACCCCCGCCCGGCTCCTGGCCCTGGTGAAGAAGAGGTCCTACGGTATGGTGCTGGTCTCGGGGATGTGCACGGCCTCCTTCGAGGCGGTGGAGCGGGAGACCGGCGTCCCCGTCTTCCGGGGGCCCCGACACGCCGCGGATCTCACGCTCGTTCTCCCCCTGCTCCCCGGCGTGACCCTCTCCCGGACGGTCCCTGCGGACGATTTCCTGGCGGCCCGCCGGGCAGAGGAGGCATCCCGCACGCTTGTCACGATGGAAGCGGGTGCGGACCCCGAGATCCTGATCCGGGGCGTGAAGATCGGCGGAGGGTCCCGGATCAAGGTGCTCGCCGAGATCATGGATGCCCACCGGGAACCTGACCTGCGGGCCCGGGCAGAGGATTTCTTCAGCCGTGGGGCAGACATCGTGGACCTGGGATTCGGATTCGACGCCACGCCGGGGGACGTGGAACGGTGTTTCCGGGAGGTCCAGGATCTGGAACAGCCTCTCTCGGTGGATACCCAGGATCCGGACCTGATCCGGGCTGCACTGTTCCGTGCAGACCTGGTCCTCTCCCTCCACGACGGGAACATCCCGGCAGTGGGTCCCCGCGTGGCAGAAAGCGGGGCCGCGGCCGTGGTCGTCCCGGGGGCGGCGGGCCTTCCCGGCAACCTGGCCGCAGCCCGGGCCTCGGGTATCTCCTGCCTCATCGCCGACCCCCTGCTCCAGCCTGTCGGATCCGGCCTGCTCGCATCCCTCGCGGCGATCCGAAGGGCGCGGGACCTGGGTTACCCGCTTTTCTTCGGTGCAGGGAACGTGGTGGAGCTCTTGGACGCCGATTCCCCCGGTGTCAATGCGGTGCTGGCCGGGCTCGCGAGGGAGGCGGGGGCTGCGATCATCTTCACGAGTGAGCACTCGGACAAGACGCACGGGTCGGTGGCCGAGATGCGGCGCGCCACCGAGATGATGGCCCTCATGGGGGACCGGCCGTACCCCAAGGACCTGGGGATCTCCCTCCTGATCCTGAAAGAGAAGCGCCGCCGGAGGGAACCACCGCTTTCGTACACCGGGCAGGAGCAGGCTCGCTCCATGCCGCGGGAGATCGAGTACGATCCCTGCGGGAATTTCCGGATCGGGATCGAGGGGGTCGAGATCGTGGCGGTCCACAACGGCACCGCCATCCGGGGGAAGCGGTGGCAGGACGTGCTCCACACGCTGATCGCGGAAGGCAGGGTCTCGCGGCTGGATCATGCCGCATACCTGGGGATGGAGATGTACCGCGCCGGCCTGGCCATCCGCCTGGGCCGCTCCTTCGAACAGGACGGTGAGTTCTAAACAAGCACGGTACCACTCGGCTCGGACATGGGTCTCGACTGATCGGTGTACTGAATTTGTGGACTGTTGCTGGGACGCTCCTGGGGGGCTCCGCCCCCCCCGCCGCGTGGGCGTCCCCCTTGTCGGTTGATCCGGATCGGACCAGCTTCGGGGAAATTGAACCGGTCAACACACTTATCCTCCTGTCGTAGGGAGGGACCGGGGGGGGCAAGCGCCCCCTCCCGCATCAAGAAGGGACCATCCTCCTCTCTCTCCTTGGGACGATGATTCTGCATGTTCCACACCCAATCCTTCATACCATTCCCGGTCCAATGACCGGGGGATGAAGATCCGGGGTATCGCGGAGGATCTCCTGCGGGGGCTGCTCGCCACGGCGAAGGAGGTGGATGCCTCCCACGGCAGGGAGTTCGTGGCAGTCCTCCGGGAGGAGGATGGGGTGATCCGGGAGTTCACCTTCCTTCCGTTCGAGAGTACCCCGGAGTCTGCCTCCCTCCACTTCGAGCTGATGCCCCTGGACACCCACATCGCAGGGTCCGCCCACTCACATCCCAACGGGGTGCTCCTCCCCTCTGATGCCGACCTCCGGTTCTTTCCTACCGTGGGCCGGTACCACCTGATCCTAGGGCCGCCGTACGATCGCGGCAGCTGGCGGTGCTTCACGGCCGACGGGCAGCCCTTCCCGCTGGAGGTGGTCCCGTGAAGCGGGTAGTGGCCACGGGCACCTTTGACCTGCTGCACCCCGGGCATATCTACTACCTTGAGGAGTCCCGGAAGCTGGGGGACGAGCTCCACGTCATCGTGGCCCGTGATGCCAACGTCCGGCACAAGCCTCCCCCCGTCATCCCCGAGAACCAGCGGCTGCGGGTGGTCCAGGCCCTCCGCATCGTGGACCACGCGCGGCTGGGGGATCCGGTGGACATGTTCCGACCCATCGAGGAGATCAAGCCTGCCGTCATCACGCTGGGATTCAACCAGCACTTCGAGGAGTCCCGCCTCGCCACAGCGCTGTCAGAACGGGGCATCCGGGCCCGGGTGGTCCGGATCGGGGAGTACCAGGGCGATCCCATCTGCAGCTCCCGGAAGATCGTGGAGCGGATCCTGGAGATACGATCCCGGGAGTGACGGGGAGGTTCCCATGCTCCGCGTGCACGGACCGGATTCTCCCGCAATCCTTTTCTTTCCGCTGCCCCATCCCTCCATGGAGCATGGTGGCAATGGTCCCCCCGCTTGATCAGGAGATAGAGAAGCTCACCCGGTTCGCTGCCGATAAGGGTGCCCGCGTTACGCGAATCCCGGCATCGGAGATCGTGGTTGCTGAATGGGTCAGGTTCAAGTGCCGGTTCGGATGCAAGGGCTACGGGAAACACCTCTCCTGCCCTCCCTATACCCCCACCCCGTCAGAGACCCGGAGGATGGTGGCGGAGTACGACACCGGGATCCTGATCCGCTTTGACGGCATCCCGGGCCACCCTGACCTGAAACCCGAGGAGATCCCCGTTGACTTCCACCCGTTCTACCGGGACCTGATCCTCTGGTCCCATACCACCACCCACCTCCTGGAGAAGACGGCCTTTTACGACGGGTACTACAAGGCCTTCGGCTTCGGCGCCTACCCCTGCATCTTCTGCGAGCACGAGCACTGCGTGGCCGAGGAGATGGAGGGGATTGTGGACGAGTCCGTGCGGCGCCTCTGCAGGCACAAGGACCTGGTCCGGCCCTCCATGGAGGCGGTGGGGATGGACGTCTTTGCGACGGCCAGGAAGGTGGGATGGGACCTCTCCACCATCCCGTGCAGGGACCTGGAGTACGGGAAGATCATCCACGGGGATATCCACACCGTCGGCCTCGTGCTGCTGGAATAAAGGGTACCGAGAGGATAGTGCCGGACGATACCGAAAAAACGGGGGAATACGGGGATCAGCGGATGATGATCTGCGACCGTTCACCCATGTTCCTTACTTCGAAGGGCCAGGTGACAGGCAGCGCGCTGTTCCCGGTACCGTACGCCTTGACCTTCACTTCGTAGAACCCCTGTTCGAGCCCCGCCCAGGGCATGAATAACTCGACCTCCGAATTTGTGGGGCTTCTCTCATCGGGATAATTTACCTCCACATGATATATCCGGCCATCAGTGGCATAGACCTCGACTTTCAGGTTCGCCTTGCCATTGGGATTGGTATCCGAGTAGTTCAGCGTCCACTTGAGCGTGAAGGGCGCATTCTCACGGATTACCGGTGCAAGCCCACTTTCGTCCTCGGTACGCAGGTGATCCAGGAGAAGCCTGGCATTGCCCGCCGCCGCCCCGGTATCCAGCACGGTGATGGGCGTCATGGGGAACCCGATGGACTGGGGGTACCCCTGCCAGTCCGTCCAGTTCAGGAAGGAAGCATTGCCGAAGACGTTATAGGTCCCTGCCTTCAGGGCCTTCAGCCGGTACTTCATCTGCCACGTCTGGCCGATCTTGAGGGAGCTGATGTCCTTGAACCCGATCTTGTGTGATGCTTCCCATTCGTTCTTGCTGCTCGACCATGCGGGACCTTCAATGGGGTTGACCTTGCCCTTCTCCCACTTGGTGGTCACGGTTGATTTATCCCGCAGTTCCACGTAATCAAAGACACCCGCACCCTCCAGGCTATCGCCGGTCTGGATCTCGTCAACCGTGGAACTGTCGGCCGAGATATCGAGATCAAGGCCGGCATCCTTGATCAGATCCAGTGCAATGTCTTCATAGACCGTGCTCAGTTCATCTCCGGTGGCCGCATGATAGTACTTGCCGCCGGTGGTCTCGGAGATGTACTTCAGCACCTTTTCAACGGCAGGATAGGTCGTGCTGCCATCGCTCCCGTCGTATGTTTCCGCATAGGTGATGGTATAGACCCGGATGTTGTTATTCTTGGCAAAGATTGCCATGTTCTGCTCGGTATTGGCACACGTCCCGTCGCAGATGTCGATCCAGTACTTGGAGTATTCACAGCCGATCGTCCCGCCGCAGTTCTCATCTTTGGTACACATGAACCATGCCCAGTCCGGCCCGTTGTTTTGGTCGACGGGGACCCTGGGATGGCAGAGGTAGCCACTCATTTCATTGAGCCCCCCTGGGCGTGTCACCGGCTCGCGGACATTCCCGGTGTAGATGGTTGAACCGGGGTTATCCATGACCGGGCCGGTGCCATCCCTGTTCTTGTACAGTTCCGGGTTGTAGTAGGTGTACATGTGGAATGAGGGGAGACCCGGCCAGTAGAGAGGTTCGGTGTGATAGGTATTCAGGCAGCGACTCCCCAGGCTGCAGTTCTGCCCCCAGTCCCAGTCTTCCCACACCACGAGACGGGTCCTCTCGGGGTAGCCCCGTCCCTGTGCGATCGGGTTGCCGCCCCAGTTCCAGACGCCATCGGTGAGGAGCACGATGGCCTTCGTGACATTGGCATCCTTGCTCCCGTAGTTCTTCAGGTAACTGGTGGCATTGAAGAGGCCCTCCCTCATGTTGGTGAGCCGTACCGGGCCCTTTTTCGGAACCCATCCGTTCGGCGCGGGCACCGTGAGGTTGTCGATGCTTTTACCCAGGCTTGTGAAGTCGCTCGTAAGATCGGCATCACGGGTGGCCCAGGTATGGTACGATACCAGCCCGACCTTATCCACCGATGGGTTCATGAACCGCAGGAAGTCCTGGGATGCCTGCTTCACCCAGTAGAACCGGGTCTGTCCCTGCAACTTGTAATCCTGCATGGAGCCGGACCTGTCGGTGACCAGCATTACCTCGACGGGGTTCTTCCGGAGCATCTTCCCGTCCCCCGTCACATTGACAGTGACGTCGAAGTACTCACCCACCTTCACGGTCTGTTCCACGACATTCGTCTCAAGGAAGAGGTAGGCCGTTCTCTGGAAGGTGAGCTTGACGGTCTCGGTCTTGCTGCCCCACACGACCTTCACCGTCGCTGTGCCATTTGCCATTGGATCGTAGTCCTTGTCCGTGACGGATTTCGCGAACTCGCCCGGGATGAAGGCAACGATGGCATTCCCATCGTTATTGGTGGTCACTGTGACCGGAGATCCCTGGTAGTACTTGTTCTTGCTCTTGGTTGTTTCAGTGAGATACGGCTGGGCCTTCATGGGCTTGGTGGATGTGACGCCCGTGATCTGGAACGTCACCTTCTCGTTCTTGATCGGGTTCCCCTTCGGATCAGCAACCCTGCCCGTGACATGGGAGAAACTGGATGAACTGACTTCAAGGCTGGGCAGGGAGGGCGGGTTCGCAGTGGCCACAAGATGGTCCGGGCCCATGGCGATGGACTCCAGGGTGTCCTTCACCGTCACCGAGGTGTTGTTCCGCAGGGCTGCGGTGATGGTATACTGGCGCGGTGAGGAGAAGGGGCCGTAGAAGTAACTGGCCTGCCCCATCTCGTTGGTAATCAGGTCAAAGTTTCTCCCGTCGCTGGTTTTGCCGATGATCTCCGCTGCTTCCGCAGGGAATCCGTTGGCGTCCAGGACGGTGTAGGTGACGGTGAACACGCTGCTCCCGTCAGCATACACCCAGTGGCTGGAACCCGTTTCAGGGCTGATCTGGGAGAAGAGGGAAACGGGGGTGCCGCCCAGGGCACCATAGATGATGATATACCAGGGATTCGGTTCCGCGCGGGGAGGACTCACGGCCCAGATGTAGTTTCCTGACTCGTATTCTCCGACATAATAGTAGACCGTCGCATATCCATTTGCATCGACCGGTACGATGGCGGACTGAAGCCTGGGTTCGGAGTTCTTGGCAGAGGGACCGGACACAAAACCGGATTTCCCACCGGTGTAAAAGCTGACATTTTCAACGATGTTCCGGTTATCCACCCTGTTATGGAATGTATCTTCCAGCCATATGCTCACCGGTACGATCGTGCCCACGGTGGCCCTTGCGGGCAGGTCCGGGTTGCTGAACGTGGGTGTGGTGTGGTCGATCTTCTGGAAATACTTCGAGGTCGCGATCTTCCCGTCCACGTCCATGACCTTCACGTCAATCTCGCAGATGCCGCTCTTCTCAGTGGGTATGACCTGGAACGCGGGTGGTTTATTGGACGTGGAGGTAAAGGGATTATCCGGGGTCACCGTGCACAGGAGAGGCGTGGCAGGCGCTGCGGAGATGGTGAAGGGGCCACTCCCCCCTGAGATCTCCAGGCTGAGTGATCCGGCACCTCCTCCGGCCACCAGCCAGTCAGGACCACTGGTTTTCAGGGTCAGCGCTGTCCCGGTACCGGTGAGCAGTACGAGGGCCACCAGGATCCAGCACATTCGTGAGAGTCTCATCTCGACCACACTCGTTTTTTGAGTTATTAGACGCACATTCTATATAAGTGTTTCTAAATTTCTTACGTCGAGATTATTGCATAAAATATTTAAATTATTTCTATTTATCTTCAATTTTAGAAGAATAGCCATATATAACGTTTCTTATGCTGAAAGGAACGTATCTGGAGGGTCACCGGTCCCGGTCTCCCCCTGCCCGGATCCCTGCCAGGTCAAAGAAAACCAGCTGATTTTCCCGGGGGCGGAACACTCCTTTCCCCCGGGAACGAAGAACGGGATCACAGGATCCGGATCCGGGCCGTCTGGGCCGGGATGTTGTTCACATAGATGGTCACGGTCCGGGACGCCACGCCGTTCGGGAAGGAATCATCGGCAGTGAAGGTGACCGGGCAGGGATTCACATTCACCGGTGTCCAGCTGAAGTCACAGCCATGGTTGTCCGTGTCGGAACAGCTCACGGTACCGCAGTACGTTGATGCCGAGTAGTGGAGGGGGTTATCGCCGTCTGCATCCGTGGCAGCAGCGGTGAAGCTGATGGTCTCGCCAAGGTCCACGGTCTGGTCCTCCAGGTCGAAGGCCGGCGGGGTGTTCTCCACAAGGAAGGTGACCTCGGGGAGGGGGCCGGATCCGCCCTTGTAGGTGACATTGGAGATGTTCCCGAACACGCTGATCGTGCCCTTGGTCTGGGGCACGACCGTGTAGACAGTCTCCCAGGTAGTGCCGGTGGCCACGTCGCCGATAGTGAATTTCATGGCATGGCCGCCATTCCAGGCACTCCCCTCAGGCAGGGTGTACTTGGGAACCAGGTCGCCGCCGTCATTCCAGCTGTGGATCGTGGTGGAGTTCCCCTCGATGTGCACGTGGCCGAACACGCTATTGTCGCCGTTGGATTCGATCACGTCACTCACCTCCACCTCCATGTCGGTGATATTCATGGCCATCTCCTCGGTTTTCGCGTTGGTCACGCGCCCGTTGATGTCAGCGATGGCCGCGAGGAGTGCCGCGTGGTTCCTGACCGGGTAGTACTTCCCGCCGGTCGAGAGGGCCAGGATCTTCATGATGTCATCGCTCGTGTTGATCCCGGAGGGGAGGCCGGTGTTCAGATCGGCCTGGGTTGAGATGGCCACGACGTAAATCTTGACGCCATTGTTCGTGGCATAGACCGACATGTTCTGCTCGGTGAGGGTACAGGTGCCGTGCTCCTCACCGCTGGCATCGATGTACGGCCAGGAGGGATCGCAGACCTCGACCTGGTAGTCCGTTGACGTGTACTGCTCGATGTTGGGGTGGATGTGGCCCATGGGGTTGGTGGGCCACTGGGTTGCTGACTGGGGGTACCAGATGGCAGTCGGATCAATCTTAAAGGACGCCGTGTTGCCGCACACGAAATGATAGCCGGTAAAGTTCTTGTA
Source organism: Methanomicrobiales archaeon (assembly GCA_028678635.1). The sequence goes on along the minus strand of JAJRDC010000004.1, from coordinate 4,936 downwards.
TTCGTTGCCCTGGAGGTCATCGTACATCTGGTAGTCCCAGATCGGGAACAGGTTCCGGCTGGAGGTGCGGGGCCAGACCATCCGGTCCACCCAGTATTCCCACATCCCCTCATGCAGGGGTTCACTCGCATCAAGCCGGAAGGTGCCAAATCCAGAGTCGCAGACTCCATTCTCCCACACCCAGTTCTGGACCTTGGTGGTATAGGCATAGCCCCTGCCCCAGGCCAGGGGGTTGCCGTAGTAGTTGAACTCTCCGTCCGTGAAGACGACCAGCGCCTTGGGGTTGCCCTGGTCGCTCGGGGGAAGGTTCTTGATGGCTGTTATGGTTTCATATAATCCGTCCCGGAGGTTGGAGGTGCCGGGGTAGCCCAGGGTGTCAGGGCCGCTCCAGGGCGTGAGAGTGGGGCTCCAGGGCTCGTAGGACATGCCCTCCAGGAGGTTCCCCATGGGCTCAGGGCTTGAGGTCCAGGATTTCATCTCGTGCCCCCGGCTGGTGAAGTTGAACAGGGCATACTTGCTCCCCTGGGTGTTCAGGTCATTGAGCATCAGCATGGCACCCTCCTTGGCATAGTCCCACCGGGTGCCCAGGCAGTTGTAGCTGGCATCCCGTTCCATGCACTGGTACATGGAATCCCCGCCCTGGTCGATAAGGACAACGCTGTCAGTCCCCACACCGCTGCCCCGGGTGGACAGCTGGACGGTGATGTTCACCAGGTCCCCGCGCCTCGCGGTGAAGACATTGGCGGAGGCGTTCACGCAGTAGCTGGGGTTGCAGATGGACACGGGGGTAGGGGTCGGCACCGGGGTTTCCGCGATGATGTAGCCGGTCTTTGTCAGGGTGCTGGATCCATGGGAATTGGTGACGGTGAGCTGGATGTCGTAGGTGCCGGCTGCGAACGCGAAGGACGGGTTCTGGGCCCCGGATCCGAATTCGGTCCAGTCCACCGTCGCTGTCCTGTACTCCCACTTCCAGGAGGTGGGAGACTTGGTGGATGCGTCAGAGAACTGGACAGTGAGCGGCGGGGTTCCGGACGTGGGTGTCCCACCGAACGCGGCACCGGGGGGACCCGTGAACCAGACCTTCAGCGGCATGTCCTTCAGGGGTTGCTCCTGGTATGTTCCCTGGATTGAAGTTCCCCGCCAGTGGCTGCCGTCAGGGTATACATTCGTATTCGTGTAGATGTAGTAGTAGCAATCATTGTTCCAGGAGGGAGTGGTGAGCAGCACAAACAGGGGTTCATTGACACCAATGATCCCATCCCGGTCAAACGATACCGTCACCCACGACATTTCGACAGGGGCAGCGCCATTGGTGGTACTGGTCACCATGTCGGGGGTGATGGTGGCCGTGGCCAGATCGGGGCCGTTCAGGGACGCCCTCAGACGGGCTGTGATGGTCTCTGGGGTGCAGAGCGGTTTTGTCTTGCGGGCCAGCGGAACTGCAATGTCATCGACCCCTGTGCCGGCAGCTTTCACCGACTGGCCCTGCATGGTGTAGGTCCAGCCCTGGTATCCCAGGTAGTTGGTGGTGGTGTAACTCTCTGTGGTCACCACATCTGCCTGACCTCCGGTGACGACCGACGTAATGGTGAAGGTCTGTGAACCGGAGGTACCGCCACCTGGCGTGGGATTGAAGACGGTCACCGATGCTGTCCCGGAAGAGGCAATGTCGGCCGCGGTGATGGCAGCGGTGAGCTGGGTGGCAGAGACATAGGTGGTGGTCCGGTCATTGCCGTTCCACCGCACGATCGATCCGGCCACAAAGTTGGTACCGGTCACGGTGAGGGTGAAGGCAGAGCCACCGGCGGTTGCGGAGCTGGGTGAGAGGGCGGAGAGGGTAGGCACCGGATTGCTCACCGAGATGGTGAAGGTCTGTCCGCTGGACGTACCGCCACCCGGGGTGGGATTGAAGACGGTCACTGTGGCTGTCCCGGCAGTGGCAACATCGGCCGCAGTGATTGAGGCGGTGAGCTGGGTGGCAGAGACGAAAGTGGTGGTCCGGTCATTGCCGTTCCACCGGACAATCGATCCGGCCACGAAATTGGAACCGGTCACGGTGAGGGTGAAGGCAGAGCTCCCGGCCGCGGTCGTGCCGGGGGAGAGCGCCGTGAGGGTGGGAGCCGGGTTATTGATGGTGAAAGACTGTGACCCGGAGGTACCGCCACCAGGGGTGGAAGTGAAGACCGTCACTAAGGCAGTCCCGGCGGTGGCGATATCAGCGGCAGTAATCGACGCGGTGAGCTGGGTGGCGGAGACGTAGGAAGTCGTGCGATCGACGCCGTTCCACCGCACCGTTGATCCTGCGACAAAGTTAGAACCGGATACCGTGAGGGTAAACGCGGAGCCACCGGCTGTTGCCGAGATGGGGGAGATACTGCTGAGTGTCGGAACGGGGTTACTGGCCACGTTGATGGTAAAGGTCTGTCCTCCGGAAGTACCGCCGCCAGGGGTGGGATTGAAGACGGTCACCGATGCAGTGCCGGCAGTGGCGATGTCGGCTGCCGTAATGGATGCGGTGAGCTGGCTTGCAGAAACGTAGGTGGTGGTGCGATCCACGCCATTCCACCGGACCTTGGATCCGGAGACGAAATTGGTACCGGTCACGGTGAGGGTGAAGGCAGAGCCTCCGGCCGATGCCGAGCTGGGGGAGAGGGTGGAGAGGGTGGGAGCCGGGTTATTGATGGTGAAGGACTGGGAACCCGAGGTTCCTCCACCCGGCGTGGGGTTGAAAACGGTCACCGATGCAGTCCCGGCAGTGGCGATGTCGGCTGCCGTAATGGATGCGGTAAGCTGGGTTGCAGAAACGTAGGTGGTGGTGCGATCCACGCCATTCCACCGGACCTTGGATCCGGAGACGAAGTTGGTTCCGGTGACTGTGAGGGTGAAGGCAGAGCTCCCGGCTGTTTTAGAGCTTGGGGAGAGGGTGGAGAGGGTGGGAGCCGGGTTATTGATGGTAAAAGTCTGTCCTCCGGAAGTACCACCGCCAGGGGTGGGATTGAAGACGGTCACCGATGCAGTGCCGGCAGTGGCGATGTCGGCCGCGGTGATGGCAGCGGTGAGCTGGGTGGCAGAGACATAGGTGGTGGTCCTGTCAGCACCGTTCCACCGTACAATTGAACCAGAAATAAAGTTGGTGCCGGTGGCGGTAAGGGTGAAGGCAGAGCCCCCGGCGGTTGCGGAGCTGGGGGAGATGCTGGTCAGGGTAGGGGTGGGATTGGAGGATCCCTCACCTGTGAACCAGACCTTCGCCAGGAAATCACGGTCTGCCTGTTCGAGTGTACCACCCCGATAGGCCACGCCGTCCGCGTACGGGCCCGAAGGGGATACCAGGTTATAATTCGCGAAATAGTACCTCGTACCACCGCTCAGGCTGTCCATCACCACATAAAACGTCTGACCTTCAGTGAGGATCGTCCCCGTATTCATCGTGACCTCGGCCCAGACAGGGGATTCGCTCGGGATCTGGGAGGGGTAGATGGTGGCTGTGGCGAGGTCAGCGCCATTGAGAGAGGATCTCACGCGGACATTGACAACAAGGGTATAATTGCCCGTGGTTGGGCACCGCTTCATGTTCAGGGCGATCCGGCTGATCCCAGTACCTGCCGCCTTCATCGACTGGGCGTGCTTGAGATAGGAACTTCCGAGATTGTGGGAAGAGGTAGAGACCTCGGTGGTCGTTACGAGAACTTCAGCTGCAACGGGGGCCACTATCAGGGTGAGGATGACCAGGAGGAACGAGACCAGCAGTGCTACGTGGAGGACTCGAGAAAGAGAACGGGACCGGGCCTGTGGCGGCCGCGTTTCTTTCGGGCCGCCGCACCATGTTCCGCAGGGATTGGGATGGAAGGGGGGGATTCTGGGTGTGCTGGTTTCAGGAATCATCCTGGTCATCTCCGTAGCAAAATTTTAATATGCATCTATTCTATATAAGTGTTGCTGTTTTTAATTCACAATAAACATTGCTTTTCTAACTTATTATATGTAAATAGCGCTCTGATAAACCTATGGGGCCAATACAGGGGATCTGATAAACAAATTCATGTGAAGAATCCGATCCCCGTGGGGGTAAAATCCGTTCTTTCAGGTTCTTTTTCGTCCAAATCAGTATCAAATACCCGTTTTTCTGCCTGCAGGTCGGTTCAGTGAAATCACTTGACCGAGTCACTTACTTTCGCCCTGCACCACGAACCGTAAAAAGAACCGCTCCCCACCGGTGGGAGTGATCACCGGTGTTCTCCGCATCCCTGGAACGGCTGGGGAAGGCCTGGCGCGAACGGCTGGATGCTGTCCCCGAGTACCAGGTTGTTCCGGACGGGGAGATGTTCCGGACCAGCTTCCTGGACTCGTTCCTCTTCACCTCCGAGTACCGGGAGGCCCAGTCCCTGAAGGCACGCCTGCTGGAGGAGCACCGGGGGACGACTCCCGAGGACCTCTTCTCCGGTGACGAGGTGGAGACCCCCTGCGGGCCCGCGTTCCAGATCCCGAGCAGCCACCCGCTGGAGGCACGGCTCCCTCCACCATCCGAGGTGAAAGCGTGCCTGCAGGCCGATCTCACTCTCGTGGAGGGGATCGGCCCAGCCACCGAGCGGCTCCTGCAGGCCCGAGGCTATGCCACGATCCGGGACCTGCTCCCGCACCGGCGTTTCGGGGCTGCGGCGCAGCGGTGCCTGGAGGTGCTGGACTCGGCTGATCCCCGGGAGGTGATGGAGTGGGTGGCCCGCTGGTATCCCCGTTCCCACCCGGCGCTCCTCCGGACGGCCTGCCTCCATCGGGGCTGGGACCCGCTGTTCCTGGATATCGAGACGATGGGGCTCTTCTCCCGGCCCATCATCCTGATAGGGGTCGGGAAGGTCTCCCGGGGCCGGCTTGAGGTGGACCAGTACCTGCTCCGGGACATCAGGGAGGAACCGGCCGCGCTCGCCGCTGCCTTTGCCGC
>JAJRDC010000067.1 GCA_028678635.1 Methanomicrobiales archaeon | reverse complement strand
CCTTATCGCAACCACTATTAAGATCTACGTTACACCATGATCCATGCGGTTGCTCGTCAGCCCGAGCTCTCTCGAGGAGGCGGCCCGATCGCTGGCCGCCGACATCATCGACGTGAAGCGCCCGGCCGAAGGATCCCTCGGCGCCAACTTCCCCTGGGTGATCCGGGCGATCCGGGACCTGACGGACAAGCCGGTCAGCGCTGCCATCGGTGACTTCGATTTCCGGCCTGGCAGTGCGGCCCTTGCCGCGTACGGCGCTGCGTCTGCCGGGGCAGACTACGTGAAGGTAGGCCTCCTCTTCGATGGCGAGGACCGGGCACGGGACCTGATCCGGGCCGTTGTCCGGGCGGTGAAGGGGGAGTTCCCCTCCCGTGCCGTGGTCATCGCCGCCTACGCCGACCACGCACGCCTTTCCACCATCTCCCCGATGGCGATGGCGCCCCTCGCTGCCGAGTGCGGCGCTGACGTGGCCATGATCGATACCGGGATCAAGGACGGGAAGCGGCTCTTTGACTACCTGGACGAGGATGCCCTCCGGGAGTTCACGGCAGGGAACCGGCGGCTGGGCCTGGAGACGGCGCTGGCCGGCTCCCTCCGGTTTGACGATATCCCCCTGCTGAAACGGGTAAGCCCCGAGATCATCGGGGTCCGGGGGATGGTCTGCGGCGGCGACCGGTCCAGCACGATCCGCGCTGATCTCGTGGAGAAGGCCCGGGCCATGGTGACGGGGTGAAGAGGATGTATACCGAGAAGATGCAGATGGAAACGGCCATCACCTTTGACGACGTGCTGCTGGAGCCTGCGGCATCGGAGATCGAACCGGACCAGGCAGACGTCCGGTCCCGGTTCTCCCGGAACATCCCCCTCGCCATTCCCCTGGTATCGGCGGCCATGGACACCGTCACCGAGTCGGTGATGGCGATCACACTGGCCCGGGAGGGCGGGATCGGCGTGATCCACCGGAACATGCCGCCCGAGCGGGAGATGGAGCTGGTCGGGAACGTGAAGCATGCCGAGGACCTGATCCAGCGCCGGGTCGTTTCCGTCGGGCCCGATGTCACGGTGGCTGACGTGAACCGGCTGATGAACGAGCACCAGATCAGCGGTATCCCTGTCATGGAGAAGGGGAGGATCATAGGGATCGTCAGCCGCCGCGACATCCGGGGCATCGTGCGGCGGAAGGATTCCGAGAACATCCGCCGGGTCATGACGAAAAAACCCATCACCGCTACCGAAGAGATCACCATGGATGAGGCCCTGGAGACCATGTACGGCCACAAGGTGGAGCGCCTTCCCGTCGTGGACAAGAAGGGAAACCTCATCGGGATCATCACGATGCAGGACATCCTGGAGAAGCACCAGTACCCCCGGGCCAACCGGGACTCGCGGGGCAACCTGCGGGTGGCGGCGGCGGTGGGTCCCTTTGACTTTGACCGGGCCACGCTCCTCGCTGAAACCGGAGCAGATGCCATTGTCGTGGACTGCGCCCACGGCCATAACCTCAGGGTGGTCCAGGCAGTGAAGGATCTCCGGGAATCGCTCCCCTGCGACCTCCTGGCAGGGAACATCGCCACCCGGAAGGCGGCCGAGGATCTGGCCCCCCACGTGGACGGCCTCAAGGTGGGTATCGGCCCGGGCTCCATCTGCACCACCCGGATCGTGGCCGGCGTCGGCGTGCCCCAGATCAGTGCCATCACCGATGTAGCCGACGTGGCACGGGAGCAGGAGGTGCCGGTGATCGCCGACGGGGGGATCCGGTACAGCGGCGATATCGCCAAGGCACTGGCCGCGGGGGCCGATTCGGTGATGATCGGCAGTCTCTTTGCCGGTACCGACGAGTCCCCCGGGCGGCTCATCATCATGAAGGGCCGGCGCTACAAGCAGTACCGGGGCATGGGATCCCTGGGGGTCATGAGCGGCGGGGAGTCCACGGACCGGTACTTCCAGAAGAAGGATATCGGGCGGACCAAGTTCGTGCCCGAGGGTGTGGAGGGGGTCATCCCCTATGCCGGGCCGGTGGCGGACGTGGCCTACCAGCTGATAGGGGGTCTCAAATCGGCCATGGGGTACACGGGCTGCCGGACGATCGGTGAACTCCACGAGAAGACCCGCTTCCGCCGGATCACCCCCGCGGGATACTCGGAGAGCCACCCCCACAATATCCTGATTACGGACGAGGCTCCCAACTACCGGCTGATGGAGTGACCCCCTCTCCCTTTTCCGACGAGATCTTGATTTCTGGTAAGAGAGGCCTGATCCTCATCGGCGGATGGCGTGGGAGGGGCGGTATACCCTCCCGCTGAGGCTGCTGGATGCAGGGGAGGTTTCCCCTGGAGACGATACTGCTGGGACGCTCCTGGGGGGGACCTGCGGTCCCCCCCGCCGCGTGGGCGTCCCCCCTCTGCCTGATGATGGTACTCCACATCGGTTCTCTCTTTACCCCGGCTCAGGCTATCCTCATGGGGGAGGGGCCGGGAGGGGTCTCCCCCTTCCGCACCCTGTACAGGAAAACCGACGATTCGGGTGAGGCGGGGACGATCGGTCCTCTGACGGGTGAGAACGGAGATGGGCCGGGTGTACCCGCCCGCTCAGTTTATCCCTTCATGACACTAACATCAAGTAAGGATGCTCGACAGCGACGAGGCATCCCGCCTCCTGGATATCCTCGGCAACCGGAACCGGAGGCGGATCATCAGCATGCTCCAGCAGAAACCCTGTTTTGTCACGGAGCTCTCGGAACGCCTGATGCTCTCACCGAAGGCCCTCATCGAGCACCTCCAGATGATGGAGGAGCAGGATCTCCTGAAGAGTTACCTGGACGAGCGGAGGCGCAAGTACTATTACCTGACGGGGGATATCGCCATCAGTGTCTCGGTGCAGCCTGCAACCCCGCCGGAGCCGGAGGTAGGGGAACGGGACGGCCGGTTCCTCCATACGCTCGTGAACCTCCGGCGGCTGATCCATGCCCGGGAGGGCCTCATCGGTGACCTGGAGCACCTGGAACGGGACATTGAACAGAAAATTGGTGACCTGTACCAGCATAGTGAAGGGATGATCCGGAACGACACCGAGATGGACCTGATCGTGGCCCTCGCACACAGCGACCTTTCCTGGGAGGATCTCCAGGAGTACAGCAACCTCTC
>JAJRDC010000036.1 GCA_028678635.1 Methanomicrobiales archaeon | reverse complement strand
AACCGGATCCCCGCCGACTCCTACTCCGTGAACCTGGCCGACAACGACGGGACCTTCGCCCTCGACACGGCCGTCTTCATGACCCACTTCCAGGGACTGGGGTACATCAGCTGAGGGACGGTGACGGGGGACATGGACAGGAATGTCATCCGGGCGGTTCTCCTGGTGGCATTCCTGGCCGCATGCCTCATCACCCCTGTCCTGGCAGGGACCACCGAATCGATCATCTCGGTGGGAACCCCTGACTCGGACCAGCTCGTACCGGTCATCTCCGGAGACCGTCTCGCCTGGGTGGATTACCGCGGAGGAACCGGGGAGATCTATCTCTACCACATCCTTACCGGCGAAGAGCAGCAGGTTTCCCCGGAAGGCGACATGTGCGACAGCCCGGATATCTCCGGGGACTGGATGGTCTGGCGAGTCTATAACGAATCCTCGGGAGGATATGACCTGGACATCCATGACCTCGCCACCGGAGAGGACATCCGCATTTCCAGCGGTGGTGCGGATCACAGCAACCCGGATGTCGACGGTATCCATGTTGTCTGGGACGATAACCGGGCCGGGAATACCGATATCTACGTGTACGATCTCTCAACGGGAGAAGAAACACAGATCACGACTGATCCGGGGAATGAGAACAATCCCGCCATCTCCGGCACTCGGATCGTCTGGCAGGTCTGCGGGGGGGATGACTGCGATCTCTCCCTGCACGATATCGCCTCAAACGTGACGGAGAGTATCGGTTCACCTCCGGAGTACCAGAGCAGCCCTGCCATCAGCGGTCCTGTCGTGTCCTGGCTGAACGGACCCTATGGCTCCTCAGATATCTCCTATCTGGACCTGGAGACCGATGAGACCGGGAGCATCACCAGCAGGGGGTCGGCCTTAAATCCACCGGTGATATCCGAAGGCCGGATTGTCTGGGAAGATAACCGGAACGGGAATACCGATCTCTACGTGTATGACCTCACCAGCCGGGAGGAAATGCGGCTGGTGGATGACCCGAACGAACAGATGTTCCCCTCGATCGACGGGGACCGGATTGCCTGGACCGATTACCGGAACGGGATGGCCGACGTGTACCTGGGCACTCTGGACACATCCCTGGCGGTGCCTGTGGCCGCCTTTTCGGCGGATCCCACCCTCGGCGGATCACCGCTAACCGTCCTGTTCACCGATGAGTCCACGGGAGATCCCGCCACCTGGCGGTGGGACTTCGGCGACGGAGAGAGTTCCGATCAGCCGTCCCCCTCTCATACCTACGGATCTGCAGGTACGTTCTCGGTGATCCTCACCATCTCCAACGCGGTCGGCAGATCCCTGGCGTCCCAGCCGGATTCCATCCATTCCGGCTCCGGCCCCACCGCATCCTTCACGGTTACCCCACGGGCAGGCATCCCCCCGCTTGCCGTGCAGTTCACCGATACCTCCACCGGAAACCCTGAGAACTGGACCTGGGAATTCGGCGATGGGGAGACCTCAGATCAGCCTTCCCCGTCCCATACCTATACCACCTGGGGAATGTACTACCCCAGGCTCACCGCCAGGAACATGTTCGGCGAGACCAGCACGTCCACGGGCCCCATCGAGGTCCTGAACGGGACCCGGACCTTGGCCTCCACAGACATCGGCGGACTCACTGTGGAAGAGTGCGGCAGTATCCAGTGTGCATACCTGGATCCGTCCGCATTCTCATCCCTCGACTTTGACCCATCGGGGGATCCCGCGGTCGTCTCGGTGGTCCCTGATCCTTCCAGCGGCTGGGGCAGGATCACCCTGCAGGCCCGGGAGACCGGTTTCTCGGACATGGGCAACGGGACCCTCACCGGGACTGTCACCGATGTGATGCTGGAGAGCCTCCCCCTCAGGCCGTTGACATTCAGCGAGGCGACGGGCGGAAACCTGGAGATCACCTACGCGCTGAACCTGTCCCGGTACCCTGTGCCCGCGACGGTCGATGCCACGGTCTGGGAGAACGTCACGGCAACGGATTACCCGCGATTCCTGCAGGCGGCCTACGATGCCAACTACGCGAGTATCTCGGCGGTGGCCTACACGGTTCACTTCTCCACGGCGGGTCTCTCCGGTGTCCGGTCCGCTACCCTGAACCTCTCGGCCATGTCGTCATGGGTGGATCAGTACGGCATCGACGGAAATATGACCCTGCTGCGGCTGGGCGACGATGGCACGACGCAGGGAATCAAGTACCGGGACCTCGTCGCGGATCCCTCCACCGGGATCAGCCATTTCCTGTACGTATCCCCGAAAGGACTCTCCCGCTTCGCACTGGCCTCCACCTCGGGCTCCGGGAATCCCTTCCAGCTGCTGGTGCTCTCGGCCAGTGCCCACTCCCCCGGTGGGCAGACCGGGACCAGCAGCAACGATTACCCCCAGGGATTCCCCACCTCGGCCCCCCAGCCCGCCGCAACGGCCGGGCTGGCCACCTTCCGGGAGACCGGCCGGCCGGAGATGTCCGACGGCGGGATAACCACCGACTCATTCCACCTCGTATCATCCGATGAACTGGCTTCCCTCACCATCGCTCCGGCGACCCGGCTCACCAGCGAACAGGGACTGCCAGTCCAGGAGATCTCGGTGCGCCCTGCCGGGGCGGTTCCCATCTCCCCGCCGGAAGGGAGCTACTACACCTATACCGGGATCGCCTATGACCTGCAGCCGGAAGGAGTGATCTTCAATCCACCTGCAGAGGTGCAGTTCCGGGTGGATCCTTCCCGCTGGCAGGAAGCCACCCAGTACCAGGTCCTGGCCCGCGGGGGAGAAGGTGAACCCTGGGAGGTGCTGCCGACGCGTCAGGACGATGCCACCCATACCGTCACCGCCACCGTGTCCCATTTCTCCCTCCATGCCCTCTTTTCCTGGCCGATGCCGGTGACCACCCCGCCGCAGGCGGTCCCCACCCTCCAGGCAGCCCCGAAGCAGGTGCCCCGGACTCCCCTCACCACCATCTCCGGCGTGGTCATCTGGGCGGCCTCCACGGCCCAGGCCCACGTGCTGGAATTCGTGGTTGCCATCCTTCTCGTCGGCGGCGTGGGCATCACCCTGCGCCGCGGCGTCCCGGTGAAGGCGTTCCGGCCCTGGGTCTTCCTGTACCTGATCAGCCTTGCCGCGTACCTCTGGGCCACCTTCCAGGCCCTCATCGGTGGTCCTCTCTGGATCAGTGCCTGGATCTTCATCGCCACGGCCGGTATCAACCTGATTGTCCACCTCTTCCGGTTCGACCGGATCACCATCTTTCCGGATCGGGCGCCACGGTGGACGGGAAGCCGGCTTTATTAGCAGCCCCCCTTTCATTACCTTTATCACCCTTCTTTCGGTACATCCTCGTGAATGACCTGGCGGACCATCCTGTATCCTTTCGAGAAGGGGGATCCCCATGAGATCACCCGCCTGCGGGATGCGGGGGATGCCCGCGGGCTGGTCCGCCTCCTCTCCCACCCGGATCCCGCGGTCCAGGACCGGGCGGCGGCGGCCCTTGGCACCCTGGGCCCCCGGGCGCGGGATCCTCTCCTGTCGGCACTGGGATCCACAAGTCCCCAGGTTCGGATGGGAGCCGCCGAAGCCCTGGCACCGATCCCGGATCCCAGGGTGGGGGATGCTCTGGCCCGCCTGCTGGCTGGTGATCCCGTGGACGAGGTCCGGTGGACTGCGGCAGTGGCCGTGGGCGAACATGGCGATTCCCGTCTGATTCCTCCCCTGGTCCGGTCCCTCCATGACCCGGACCGGATGGTCCGGTACGGGGCCGCGGGAGCACTCCTCCGTCTCGGGTGGACACCGTCGGACGGCCGCGAACGCACCGACCTCCGCATCGCCCTCCAGCAGTGGGACCTCATCCCGGACGAAGGCGGGGAGGCGGTGGAAGCCCTCACCCGCGTGCTGGGGGACAGAACCCCCGGGATCCGTGCCCGGGCCGTCGAGGCGCTGGGCCGGACGGCCCGGGGGGACGTGTCCGGAGCCTGTAACCAGGCCCTGGGGGACCCGGACAGCCGGGTCCGGTGGCAGGCGACCCTCTCATTCCCCCGCTGCGGCGTGCCCCTCACCCAGCTGCCCCTGGGGATCAGCCGGCGACCGAAGACCGGGAAACACCCCGCCGTCGCGGTCTTTCTCAACCTCTTCTTCCCGGGCCTGGGATACAACTACCTGGGCGCCTGGTGGGGCCTCATCTGTTTCCAGACCATCTCCACCATCGT
>JAJRDC010000122.1 GCA_028678635.1 Methanomicrobiales archaeon | reverse complement strand
CGGCACCGGGCACCTCCGGTGCGCCTACGCGGTCTCCCGGGAGGATCTGGGCCGCGCCCTGCAGCGGATGGGGGCATTCATGGCAGGCATGGCCAAATCATGAGGCAGTCCGGTAAATTTTCCCGATCCACGTTTTTTCACCCCCCATCCCATTCAGTAAGGATTAAATAGGTTGTGCGGAAAAAACCCCGAAAACCCCTTTGTTTCCACTGGAGAGGCGGGAAGCGGGCGGGTTTCGCGTACCGGGCTCACAGGAACGAGAATTTTCCCCGGCAATCCGGGGCATCTCCCACAGGTCCTGGTGGGGGAGGAAAGGGCCGGGATCCCATAGCATGCATCTTCCGTCCATCCCGGGCCCGGGAAATTCTGCGAAGGGAGATTCTCCGGAAAAAACGTAGAAAATTCCATCTTCCGAGGGGCGCAACCTGCCCATATCTTTATATACTGGCACGAAAAAAACCCGCATCAACCCCTTTGTTTCCACTGGAATCCCTGCAGCGCTCCCGGTTCTCCCCGCAGGGCACGCAGGAACTGCCGGGCGAAGCGGGGACGTCTGCGGGCGTATGCCTCCCATCCCACCCATCTGAAAAGGTATTCCATGCCACCGGGGCTCCAGTGGCCCCGGTTCCACCCGAAATCCGTGCAGAAATCCGCCGGGGGAGTGGATTAAATCACCTACCGGGGCGAGGGTTCCTGCTGCGGAAGAGTCGGGAGGGGGTGGACTGGTAGGCGAGATATTCTTCTCGGATCTCCGGGCACGGAGCGAGACTGGGCACACGACGACCCGGGTGTGCAGGTTCTTCTCCATGGCCGTGTTCGGGCAGGTCATCGGTGAAGGGGAACTGACGGTCTGTAAGCTGCACGTTGGGAGCGAGGAATGGACACTTCCTCTCGCCGGTACTGGTCCGGCTGGGTAACGAAGGGACATGATAAGGGCCTTCAGGGGAACAGGACCAGGCCCCTGCAGCCCCGACCGTCAGAAGGAAGGCTCCGGAAGAAACTCTTTTTTTCCCGGGGGGAGAACGATTGGGCATGGACCTGGCTGCCGAGACATGCGTGCCGTGGGTGGAGGGGACCCGGCCCCTGACCCGCCCCGAGATCCGGGACCTCCTGCCCGTGGTGCCCGGCTGGGTGCTGGAGTCGGGGAGGCTGGTCCGGCGGTTCACCTTCCCCACCTTCGTGGAGGCGGTGAAGTTCCTCACCCAGGTGGCGGTGGTGGCAGCCGAGGAATGCCACTACCCCGACGTGGCAGTCACCGAGCAGCGGCACGTCACGTTCTCCTGGTTCACCCACCCGGCGGGCGGGCTCACTGCGAACGACTTCATCATGGCGGCCAAGGTCTCCCGGATGGCGAAGGAGAAGGGGATCGGGGCCTAGGCAGCGAGGCCGAAGGACCGGACCAGGCGGGCCCGGAGGGGGTCCTTGGGATAGGCTCCCACCACGGTATCGATGAGCCGCCCGCCCGAGAAGAGGAGGAGCGTCGGGATGGCGGAGATGCCGAAGCGCATCGCGATCCCCGGATTCTGGTCGGTGTTCACCTTGGCGAAGGTGATGGATCCGCCAAACTCCCCGGCCAGGGACTCGATGGTGGGAGAGAGCATCTTGCAGGGGCCGCACCACTCGGCCCAGAGGTCCACGACAAGCCGGGGATGCTCCTGGAGGGCCCGCTGGAAGGACCGCTCGTCCAGGACGATGACCCCCGCCGTTTTAGGTACCGGCTGCGAAGAGGGTTTTGGCTCGTGTGCCTGTTCGATGCGGTGCTGCATCTCCTCCAGTTTCTTCTCCCGCAACTTCCGGAGCTCCTCGTCTTCGCCCATGGTGAAAAATGTCGTCGCCCCGGATATTTATGGATGATGATGGCAGGGCTGTCACGACCAATGGGCACTCTCATCGGTGAGAGAGATTGCCTCAACGATCCGCAACCGGAAAACGCAGGCGTGAGAGGGCCCCTCCTTCTCCCGGACGCCGCCCCCGCGAGATGATGGACCCGCTCCAGGCGGTGTCTCACCGGCAGGGAGAGTTGAGAGGTCAGGGCCGGAGAGAAATTCAGTCCGTTGCCGCCGGATTTCCCAAAAACTATATCCCGTAGTCCAAAGAATAGTATGATGCTCGGGGAGCGAGGTGGGGTAGTCAGGATATCCCGACGGGCTCATAACCCGTAGATCGATGGTTCAAATCCATCCCTCGCTATGTCGGTTTTTTCCTCAATTGAACAAAGCGTGATCAGGTTTTTTTCACTTTGGATCCCTTCGCCGGTACCGCCTTTGCCGACGATCCCCGTTTCCCTTTTGGCCCCTTCCCCTCACCCCTGAACGCCCCCAGCTTCGTCTGGTAGGTGCCGCCCACGAAGTCCACGATCCGCGCCAGGCAGGACTCTCCTTCGATGGGGACCGGGTAGCCGCCCGTGAGGCAGCCGGTGCAGAGGTGCTCCCTCGGGAGGCCGATGGCCTGGACGAGCGCATCCAGGGTGATGTGGTGGAGGGTGGTGGCATTGATGGACTCCCGGACCTGCGGGATTTCCTTGTCGCTTGCTATCAGCTCCTCCCGTGTGGGCATGTCCACCCCCAGGTAACACGGGGCCTTGATGGGCGGTGAACCGATCCGGACGTGCACCTCCCTGGCCCCCGACTCCTTCATCAGGTCCACGATGTGGCGGGAGGTGGTTCCGCGGACAATGGAGTCGTCGACGAGGACTATGGACTTGTCGGCGATGTGACCGGTGATGGGATTCAGCTTGATCCGGACAGCCGTCTCCCGCTCCTTCTGGGACGGCTTGATGAAGGTCCGGCCCATGTACCGGTTCTTCATGAGCGCCTCCAGGTAGGGGATCCCCGAGTGGTGGGCAAACCCGATGGCAATGGAGGTGCCGGAGTCGGGCACCGGCGAGACTATGTCTGCCTGTGCCGGGGCCTCGTCGTATAGGGAGGCCCCGATCTGTCGCCGCACGTCGTAGACCAGCCGGTCCTCGAGGACGGCATCGGCGCGGGCAAAGTAGATGAACTCGAAGATGCAGTGGGCCGGCCGGTCGGCCAGGGTGATCTGCAGGGAATCGAACCCATCGGGAGTGAGCCGGAGCATCTCGCCGGGCCGGACGTCCCGGATCAGGGTCCCGCCCAGCACGTCGATGGCCACCGACTCGGAGGCCACCACGTGGCCTCCGGGGGTGGTGCCGAAGCAGAGGGGCTTGATCCCCAGGGGGTCCCGGAAGGCGTAGAGCTCGTCGTCCACCATGAGAACAACGGAATAGGACCCCCGGAGCTTGTGCATGCAGAGAACGATGGCGTCCTGGATGCTGTGGCCTTTCCGGTATTCGTCCACGATCACCGAGGCGATCACTTCGGTGTCGGTGGTGGTGGAGTAGATCTCCCCCGCCTGCTCGTAGTCGGCCCTCAGCTGCGCCGCGTTCAC
>JAJRDC010000109.1 GCA_028678635.1 Methanomicrobiales archaeon | reverse complement strand
ATCCAGCCGAGCGTGACTGCGACCCACACCTTCAACGTGCTTGACTGCGCGGCCACGAGCCCCGCGGCATGCATCACGATCCCGGTGTGCACCACGGTTGCCCCTGTCACCACTGCACCGGTCACCACTGCACCTGTCACCACAGCGCCCGTCACCACCGTCCAGCCGCAGCCCGGCTTCGGCGCAGTGATTGCGCTCATCGGTCTCGGTGCGGTTGCACTCCTGGTGCTCCGGCGCCACTAATCCCCCCTCACCCTACACTTTTTGTCGGCACGGCCGATGCGGATCTCCCTTCTCCTGCGATCATTGTACCGTATTTCCCTCTCCAGCGGATGCTCTCCACTGGCGGGGAATTGTCCCCTCCGGGAAAACTTTCTCGGGGAACTGTCCTGGCCGTTTGAGGTTATCTCGTGGGGGATGGGCAGGGGTGCGTTTCCCTATCCTGCTCAGGAGGGGATGATCCGTGGTTTTTCAGGATTTCAGCTACCGGCCGGTCCGGGGACATGGTGCGGGAGGGGGCAGGCCCCCTCCCGGCCCCTCCCCCGAGAGGATGGACAGCCACATCGGTCGGAGATACAGGAAGGATCACCGGTTCCCGGAACACCGGCGGGGGATGCCCACGGCGGCGGGGGCAGAGCAAAAGCGGAGCCCCCGAGAGCGTCTCACCAGTACTCACAGTATTGAGCAGTCCGACAGGATGTAAAAGAAGAAACCATCCGCATGCGGGGCGGCGGGGGCGGAATCCCGCTGGAGCCCCCGAAAGCGTCCCCCCAGTATACATGATATCCGGTTGTCCATCGGGATCTGATGAATGGGACCATCCGCGTGGGGGGCGTGGGTGGCCCGGCAGCTATCTATGGGATGAGGGAGATAGGAGATCTGAGTGAGGGGGAACGGCCATGAAGTTCACCGTCAGGCTGATGGACATCGACAAGAACGGGGTGCTCATGCACCGGGCCGATGCCCGGACCCTGGGTGTCCTGGAGGGCGACCGGGTACGGCTCCTGAACGTGGTCCTGGGGGAATCGGCGACAGCCATCGTTGATACCACGACCACGATGCTCGAGAAGGGGTGTGTGGGGATCTTCCACCGGACCAATGCCCGGCTCCAGCTGACGGAGGGGGTGTCCGTCGAGGTGAGGGAAGCGGAACGCCTGGCGTCCCTGGACCTGATCCGGAAGAAGCTGGACGGGGCGAAACTTTCCAAGGACGACGTGATGACCATCGTCAGGGATACGGTGGACGACAACCTTTCCTCCATGGAGATGGCCACCTACATCGCCGCCTCCTACATCCATGGAATGGACATGGACGAGGTGGAGCACCTGACCCGTGCCATGGTGGCCACTGGCGAGAGGATCCAGTTTGTCACCCACCCCATCGTGGACAAGCACTCCATCGGGGGGGTGCCGGGGAACAAGATCACCCTCATCGTGGTCCCCATCATCGCCGCCGCCGGCCTCCGGATCCCGAAGACCTCCTCACGTGCCATCACCGGTGCCGGGGGCACCGCGGACCTGATGGAGGTGCTCGCCCCCGTTGAGTTCTCGGCCGGCGAGGTGAAGCGGATGACCGAGAAGGTGGGCGGGGTGATCGTCTGGGGCGGGGCCACGAATATCGCCCCTGCCGATGACCGGTTCATCATGGTGGAGTACCCGTTCCGGATCGATGCCCGGGGGCAGATGCTGGCCTCCGTCATGGCCAAGAAGTTCGCCGTGGGGGCCGACGTGGTGGTGATCGATATCCCGGTGGGGAGGAACACGAAGGTCATCGACGTCCAGGAAGGGAGGAAGCTGGCCCGGCAGTTCATGGAGCTGGGGGAACGCCTCGGCATCCGGGTGGAGTGCGCCCTCACCTACGGCGAATCCCTGGTGGGGCACGCCATCGGCCCCAACCTGGAGGTGCAGGAGGCCCTCCAGGTGCTGGAAGGCGCCGGGAAACCCACCTCCCTCCTGCAGAAGAGCGTGGCCATCGCCGGGATCGCCCTGGAGATGAGCGGAAAGGCGGCCCGGGGCCAGGGTTATACCGTCGCGGAGGAGATCCTGAGGAGTGGAAAGGCACTCGAGAAGCTCCGCCAGATCATCGAGATCCAGGGGGGCAATCCCCGGATCACCTCCGCTGAGGTGACGCCGGGCGAGCACCGGTTCGTGGTGAATGCCCCCCTCTCCGGCTACGTCGTGGACCTGAACAACCGGGCCCTGATCACCATCGCCCGGGCGGCCGGCGCCCCCCACGACCGGGGGGCCGGTATCTACATCCATGCCAAGAAGGGCACCCTCGTCACCCAAGGTGAACCTATCTTCACCATCTATGCTGACCGGAACTGGCGGCTCCAGAACGCCGTCGAGGTGGGACGGCAGCTGATGCCGGTCCTCGTGGAAGGGATGCTGCTCGACCGCGTCCCCTCGACCCACTGGGTGTGAACCGATGGCATTATGGGCGGGAAGGAGAACGAGAATCCTATGAAGCGGGTGCAGCTCCTGGTGATCCTTGCCACCCTCGCCCTGGTCCCCGCCGTGGTCCAGGGGACCGTCTTCACCCTCACGGTCCTGGATGCGGGAACCGGCGATCCGGTGCAGGATGCCCGGGTGTACGTGAACGGAGACTACGCCGGGAAGACCACGGAGACCGGGGAATTCCCGTACAGCCATGCCCTGAACGCCTCCTATTACCTGAAGGTGGCAAAGACCGGGTACGTGGACCAGGTGATCCTGGTGGAGCCGGACCGGATCGCCGGCGAGGTGATGCTCTCCCGGAAGGACCTGACCCTCACGGTCTCCCTCTTTGACGGTACCACCTTCCAGCCGGTCCCCGAAGCCCTTGTCACTATCTCCGGGGAGAACCTCTCCGCCTCCGCCCGGAGCGACACGAACGGCCGGGCGCTGATCCCGGTGAAATCCTACGGGCTCTATTCCGTGGAGGTGCGGGTTCCCCACTACGAGACGCTGGAACGCACCGTGGAGACGGAGAGCAGCGATGCATCGGTCCAGTACTGGCTCTACCGGTCGGACCAGCTGGTGATCCAGGTGAGGGACGCCGCCACGGGAGCCGGCATCGCGAATGCCACCGTTATGGTGGACGCGGTACCGGGGGGGAACACGGATGAGGAGGGCCGGCTCCTCCTCTTCCTGGAGAAAGAGGAGAACCACCAGATCCGGGTGGAATCGCCGGGATATACCCCCGCCACCGTGGAGCGGTACCTGGCCAGCGGGGACATCGTGTGGGCAGTACCCCTTTCCCGTGCCACGGAACGGGTGACGGTCTCTGCCTTCGATGAGGATCGGCGGCCCGTCCAGGGAGCCGACGTGCTTGTGGACGGCGTGCTCTCGGCCACCACCGACAGCTATGGCCGGGCACCCCTTCCGGGCGTGGAGCATGGCCCGCATCTCATCCTCGTGAAGAAGGCAGGCTACCTGGCCGCCGGCGGGACCTATGTGATCAACGAGTCCCTCGCCGACCTGGTGATGGATCTGACCTTCGCACGGGGCGAGGTGGTGATCACCGTCCGGGATGTCTCGGGTGAAGGGGTTCCCCTGGAGGGAGCCACCATAGGAATTGACGGGGTGGAATCGGGGGTGACGGGAGGGGATGGGACGTACCGGGTCAACCTGACCACCTCCCGCACCTACAACATGTCGGCGGTGCTCTCCGGCTTCGCCCCCCAGTTCCGGGACGTGGCCGTTCCCCTGGGGGCGGTGACCTATCCGGTGGAGTTCGCTCTTGTCAGGAATCCGGATTACACCCTGCTCATCGTGGCAGCCGGCGTGGTTGTCCTGATCCTGGCGGTCCTCAGCATCCGCCGCCTGCAGCGGGACCGGAGACGGAGCCGGATCTTCCGGAGAAGATGATTCCTCCGATCCCGGATCCCCTTTCTCCCGTGAGAATCCTCTCGGGAGGGATCCGCGACCGGAAAGGATTTCCCTCCTCCCATTTTATATATAAATATATGCATCACCCCATATTTCGTACCTTTTGCGTAACTTCCTGCAAAGCCTCGCAAAATCATTAAAATCGTTGGATAAGCAATTAAATCGTTTTTCATGAGAAGAAAATATTTATATAGTTATAATGAAAAGATAGTGGTTACAGTGAGAAGGATGAGGGTTTCAGGAGCAGGCATTTTCTTGGTCGGGGCGCTCCTCCTCGTGAGCTGCGCGGGGGCGGCGATCCCGGACCACATGTCCATCACCGGTGATGACTGGATGATCGCCGACAGTCTGGACACCTCCCCCGTGACGGTGACGGTCCGGGACGCGGGGAATGCCCCGGTGGAAGGGGCCACGGTGACCTTCCAGATCCAGGATCCCTGGCAGATGACCACGGATTCCGTCCTCACCGGCCCGGACGGGACCGTCACCTCCACGGTGAAGGGGACCACGGTGAGCGGCACCGCGCCCGTGACCATCACGGCCCAGAGGGTTGAGGGAGGGCAGACCTATACCATCGATGATACGTACGCCCAGAAGATCGACCATACCGCCCCGGTCACCCTGTTCGCCCTTTATCCGGGAGAGATCACGGTCGGTACCACAACCCCCCTCGTCGGTATCATGGTTGACCGGTATCTCAATCCGTGTGACAACCGCAGGAATGTGGAGTGGCTGACCTTCTCCAGCACCTCCCCCGAACCCGCCCTCTGGGACGGGAGTTCCTTTGTCAGTAACCTCACGGTCCCGTGCAACGAAACCGGGATGGCCGCCGTCTCCTTCCGGGTGGACCGGGTGGGGATTAATTACGTGGTGGTGGAAGGCCCGGCCCCCATCCCCCGGCTCACTATTCCCATCACCGGCATCCCCGACGGGTATCCCACCTCCATCCAGCTCCAGGTCCTCCCGGATGGAGACCCCCATCCCCAGGTCATTGCGGATGGTACCAGCAGGTTCCTCCTCACCTACCACCTCTACGACAGCCTGGGGAATCCTGCCGGGAACCGGGATGTGGTCTTCATCACCTCCCTCCCCGGTGAGACGTCCGTCCGGAAGACCACCAACTCGGACGGGATCGTGCAGTACGAGTACGGGCCCAAGCAAACCGTGGGCCTGATCACGGTCACGGCGTGGCCGGCGGATAACGACGGGATCTTCTCCACACAGGCACTGGAATTCGTGAGCGGAGATCCCGTGGCCATGCTGCTCACCGCGAGCCCCCAGTCCATGGCCAGCCGGGACTACAACGATGCCATCACCTCCAGAGTCTCGGCCAGGGTGGTGGACGTGAAGGGGAACCCGGTGTCGGGCGAGACGGTCACCTTCCGGATGACCGGGGCAGACAACGGCACGTACATACAGACAGAAGTCCCTGCCCTGGAACTCGGGAATACCTACGAAGAGAACCTGGATGTGGACCTGGTGGCAGTCACCGGTGAGGACGGGATCGCATCCGTCACTTTCCACCCCGGGGCTTTCCTGACGGACCGGCGGGTACCCGGGTGGTCCTCCACGGCCACGGGAACCGCCGTGATCCAGGCCACCTGGAACGGGGTTCCCCACACCATCACCATGACCTGGAAGAACTACCCCTACCTCTCTGTCCAGACGGTAGTCCCGCCCAAGGTGTACCGGGACGGCCTGGCCCAGATCACGGTGAGGGTCAGGGGTGACGGGTGGGCCCTCATGCCGGATCCCATCGATGTGGTTCTCGTCACAGACCGTTCCGGCTCCATGCTGTCCGACACCCCGGACCGGATGCACTCGGTCCGGGAGGCGGCCAAGCTCTTCGTGACCAACATGACTCTGGGTCAGGACGAGGTGGGGCTGGTCTCCTTCGGCAGGAACGGCTACATCCAGCGGCCGGGATACAACTCCGGCATCCGCACCTCGGAGATCTATAACACCTACATTGGATCCCCGACCACATATGCCGACTATGCCACCCTGGACCGGCCCCTGGGAACCGACCTGGACGGGGTGACGCATGATCTGGATTACATGGTCCCGGACCATGGCACGCCCATGCGGAAGGCACTGAAAGTGGCCATCGACGAACTGATCGCGAACGCCCGGCCCGAGACGGTGGCGGCCATCGTGATCCTCTCTGACGGGGACTACAACTGGTTCGGGGACCCGCTGGCCCGGGGCACGGGCAACCAGTGGAGCCCCACGTCCTACGGGGACCTCTCCTCCAGTTACTATACCTTCACCGGCCTGGGATCCGGTCCCTTCAGCAACCAGAACATGTCCCAGTACGCGAAGTCCCACGGGATCAAGATCTTCACCATCGCGTACGGGGGTTCCCTTTCCACCGGCGGGCAGAACTCGATGCGGTACCTGGCCGAGGGGAGCGGCGGGAAGTACTACGAGGCATCGGCCAGCAACATCGGGGAGATCTACACCGCCATCGCCGGCGAGCTCCACAACGAAGCCGGCGTGGACACCGCGATGAACCTGGATTTCAATGACATCGAGGTGAACACGGAAACCTTCACCGATGATCAGGTCTTTGAGTACCAGTATATCGACAGTCCCGTGGCTTCCGCACTGAGATCCACACGGATCTACAGCGAGCTGGGCTCGGAGATCCTGGAGGACCGCACCTTCGACCAGGGATCGGACTGGGCCGACCACATGCTGACCTTTCCCATCGGCACCATCCGCCTGAACCAGGTCTGGGAGGCCAACTACACGGTGAAGGTGCTGAAGGTGGGGCAGATCAGGGTCTTTGACTCCTCATCCACCATCACCTTCAACAACGGCCAGACGGTGACGCTCCCCGATACCTACCTGACGGTCCTTTCCCCTGACGGAACAGGGGCCCTGGGGAAGGAGCTGCACATCACCAACCTGGCGGTGACAACCCCGCAGCCCGTCTACCAGTTTGCCGATATCGGGTGGGATCTCTCCTATACCGGATCCCAGCCCATCACCGAGACCATCGAGCGATCCATGGACAACGGCATGACCTGGGTGCTCGTCACCTCACGGACGGTGAACTGGGACCCCGCCCAGACCACGATCCACGAGGTGGCGCAGCTGGATCTCCGCAGCTACCTGGACGGCGAGTACCTGATCCGGGTCTCGGTCCATGCCGATGATGCGCCGGACGACCGGGACTCCACCGGCCTCATCATATCGGCCCTCGCAAGGACCGCGAAGATCCGGATCGGGTAACTCCAACCCCTGTTTTTCCTCCCGCGTTTTTCGTTGCCTCCCCACCCCCGGCCCGAAAGACCGCGTCATGGACCCAGCGGGAATCGAACCCGCGTCCTTGGGTCTCTCCTTCCCGTCGGGAATCCGAAGCCCAAGAGGATATCCTCTACCCCATGGATCCGAGTCAAGGGTGGTGGTTCCGGAATATTAACCGTTTCCCGTGGACCCTGTCCCGGACCGATCTGACGGCAGATGCGGGATGAAAACATTCAAAGACCCCCGGCACCTATGCTTGAGCTGTCATGATCCTCGCATCGGACGAGATCCGGAAACGGCTCTCCGGCGGATCCGGCCTCGTCATCCGCCCCTACAGCGATGCCTGCCAGCAGCCGGCCTCCTACGACCTGAGAGTGGAGGAGGCGGTGACCCTCCCTCCGGGCAGGTACACGCTGGTCCACAGCCTGGAATGGGTGGAGATCCCGGCGGATCTGGCGGCCACCCTCCGGTGCCGGTCCTCCTTTGCCCGGCGGGGCGTGCTGGTCGGGGGAGGCTTCGTGGACCCCGGCTTCCGGGGCCAGCTGACCCTCTCCCTCACGAACATGGGTGGTGAGGAGATCCGGCTCTCCCCCGGCGACCGGGTGGTGCAGATGATCCTGCACCAGGTGGCGGGGGGCATCCGCCTGTATGATGGCAGGTACCAGGACAGCAGGGGGGTGGTTCCGGCGCGATGAGCCTGATCGCCAGTGAACGGAAGTACCTGGAGATCCTCCGGATCCTGAAGGAGCACCGGGAGCCCATGGGTGCCAAGCGGCTCTCCGAGATGATGGCAGAGCGGGGATTCGTGCTCACGGACCGGGCGGTCCAGTACTACCTGAGGTACCTGGACGACATGGGGTTCACCGAGAAGGTGGGGAACACCGGACGGATCCTGACCCCCCTGGGCCTCTCGGAGACGGAGAGCGCCCTCGTGGACGAGCGGATCGGGTTCATCATCTCGCGGCTGGAGCGGCTTGCCTTCCGGACCACCTTCGACCCCGCCACCTCGACAGGCGATGTGGCCTACAACCTCTCCATCGTTCCGGAGGGGGAACTGGAGCGGGTCTGCCAGGCCTTTGACCGGGTCACGGCTGCCGGCTACGGGTTCTTCTCCTCCTACCGGGTCCTGGACCGGGATCCCCGGGTCCCGTCCGGCCATGCCGGCATCGTCACCGTCTGCTCCATCACCATGGACGGGGTGCTCCAGCGGATGGGGGTCCCCGTGCGGATGGCCTTCGGCGGAGCCCTCTCCCACCGCGGAGGAAAGGTCCAGGGGTTTGCCCACCTGATCGGGTACCGGGGCACGAGCATCGATCCCCTCCAGCTCTTCATCTCCGCGGGCCTCACCTCCATCCGTGCTGTCCTGGATCAGGGGACAGGCGTCGCCCTCGCCAATGTGCGGGAGGTGCCGGCCGGGGCCCGGCCCCGGGTGGAGTCCATGGTCTCCCGGATGCGGAAATGCGGCTTCTGCTTCCCCGTGGCCCTGGGGGCCCGGGTCTTCAACCTGGCCCCCACCCCGTACCGGCTCTCCATCGTCTCCTACAGCGGCATGAACCTGGTGGGGTGCGGGATCGAGGAGGGTCTCACGATCCGCACCGAGATAGGGGCAGGGAACATCCCGTTCTCAAAAGTGCTGGGATCTACGGGATCCAGTTGATGGATTCGTCGTCCCCGCCGGTCCCGTCACCTTTCTTCTTCTTTCTCCCCTGGGTGGGGGATTTCTTCCGGGATTCCCCCCCAGGCGTGGATTCGCCGGCAGAGGTACCCCCTTTCCCGCGTGAGATCCCGGGGATCCCCCGGTCGGGGCTGAGGAGGCCGGTGTCGTCCGGGATTCCCTCCCTGCCCTTCACCTGAATCTCCCGATCGGTGAAGGTGGAGTCGTTGGCCCGGGGGATGCCCCTGTTCCGCTGCAGTTCCCCGCCGACCCCGGTCTCTCTGGGGAGCGGGATCCCCTCCCCCGTCCTGGATCCGGTCCCGCCATCCCTCGCCTCCGGGGACGGGCGGTCCATCTTCACCTCCTTGAGGCCGAAGACCGAGTCCCGGGGGGCCATGGGCTTCTTCACGATGGCCTTCCGGCTCATGTCCGCCGGCGAGCCGTCCCCCCTGGGCGGCGTCTCGCCGGGACCGTACCGCACCGGCGTATCCTTCCCCATGGAGATGGTGAGGCCGTCGAAGAGGGGGATGGATCTCCCCGGCCGCTTCTCCCTGCGGGGACCCGGGATCGTGATCACCCGGTCGGGAGGAAGGGCCTCCCTCCCCGCGGCTTCCCCTGCCCCGTGCCCGGCAAGGGTATCCGCGGCTCCGGGCAGGGCCTCCGGCGCCTTCAGTTCCTGTGCTTCCCGTACCTTCGCCAGATCCTGGTCGGCCTGGTACTCCTCCCGCACCTGCCGCAACTCTTCGATGCGGGGGATGTTCTTCATCCCCGAGAGCACGATGATGATGCCGATGTAGCGGGTGTTCTTCACCGGGTAATCGCCGGATCGCATCTCCAGGCCGGCGATGGAACGGTCGATCCATTTCCTGACCGTCTGGAACCCCCGCATGGAGAGGTCCTGGGAGGGACCGGCGATGAGGACCAGCGCCTTCTCGGCGCTCGTGAGATCGCAGGGGACGGAGATCTCGTCGTAGACGGCCCTTTTCGCGAGCGTGACGATGCGTGATGCCCTGGTCTGGGAACTCTCGATGAAGTAGCCGGTGGATCGCCAGCGGTCCAGGAATCCCAGCATGCTGGAGGGGATGTGTTCCGCCGCGTAGCCGATGGCCACCATCCCCATCCCCGTGAGCGTGTTCAGGACCTCGCCCGCGTCCAGGACCACCTCGGCCACCTCCACCCCCATCTCGTTGAACTCACCGGCCCGGAGGAGGAGGCCGATCTGGTGGGAGAGGCGGTCGTTGAGCCACCCGTACACCCGTTCCCGGGTGCTGAAGGTCGGGGGGGTGATCCGCCGGGCGAACTTCCGGACCTTGTCCTCCTCCTTCTTCTCCTTCGCGGGTTCCTCCGTCTTCTCCCCGCGGTATTTCCGGTACCAGGTGTCGTTGTCAAAGAGGATCAGGGCATCCACCAGGGGCTGGAGGGTCTCCAGGTCGGCGGCGGCCTTCGCCGACCGTTTCTTCCCCTCCCCCATGCAGGGCAGCACGGCGACGGCGAAGATGGGTTCGATGAAGGACTTGCGGAGCTCCGGGATGATCCGGGGGACCGCGTCCACCATCGTTCCCCCCAGGCCGGCGAAGATCATGATGGCATCAATCTCGATGGTGTCCACCTGCTGGACCTGGGTCATCACCTGTTCGATATCGATGGTGGTTCCGATGTCGTACGGGCTCGTGGGATCGATGGGAGGGAAGTGGATCCGGGCGTTCCGGGGGAGGTACTTCAGGTGGAGGAGGGTGTCGGCATCGAAGTCCACGGCAAGGGCCGACATGCACCCGATGGCACCCTTCCGGTCCTGACCGTAGATCTCGTCGACGATCCTGGAGCCGGCGCCCCCGAGTCCGATGGCCAGTACCCTCATGAAACGGTTCCGTGGATCCGGATCACCCCTCCCCGTCAGGGAACGGGATGGCGGGGAGAGGGTGCCCTTTTGGAAAAGGATCAGCTCTCTGCCGTATTAAGATAATGGGGAGGGTACCTGTCCTGACCGGGGTGCTCTTCCTCTGTCGGTGACTCCTCCGGGGGCACGTGCCGCATCAGGATCCTCCCGCGGGGAATGGGAGTGGATATCCCCCGGCGGTACGTGCGTTGCATGGACCGGAGGTCCAGTGCAGGAAAGGGGACCGTCTCATGATGGGGGTACGCACTGGGGAGGGAGCACGGGCCGGTTGGCTGATCCTGAGATCCCAAGGCATTTAGGTGGGCATTGGAGAATCCACTCCAGATTCTTCGAGAACAAGCCAACGGCGATGGCAAATGATAACCCTTTTATCTCTTGCTGCGGTATTAGTTGCTTGAGGTGAATAGCCTTGAGTTACGGAATAGAATTTGTCCCCGGAAACGTCAATGTCAAGCAGGTAGTGAAATTCTGCCGGCTTGCAGAATCAAAAGACATTGACTACGCATGGATCACCAACCACTACAACAACCGCCACTGCTACCCCACCCTGGCCATGATCGCCAAGGAGACTACGACCCTGCAGATGGGTCCGGGTATCATGAACTCCTTCACTGACACCCCGGCCGCCATGGCGTCCTTCCTCTGCACGCTGGAGGAGATCTCCGACGGCCGTGCGGTGCTGGGCATCGGGCCCGGTGACCTCTCGACCCTTCCCAAGCTGAACATCCAGGCCGAGAAGCCGGTGGCTCGCCTCGAGGAGGCCATCGCCGTTATCCGGTCGCTCTGCGCCGGTGATACGGTCAAGACCCCCCAGATGAACTTCTTCAAGTACGACGGCGCCAAGCTGACGGGAGTCAACCTGCCCGACAAGAAGAAGGGTGTCAAGGTCTACGTCGGTGCCCAGGGCCCCAAGGTCCTGGACCTGGCCGGAAGGGTCGGCGACGGGGCGCTCATCAACGCGTCCAACCCCAAGGACTTCCAGGTCGCCATCCCGATCATCAAGAAGGCCACGGATGCACGGGGCAAGAAGGGCTTTGACATCGGTGCGTACACCGCCATGTCCATTGACCAGGATGCCAAGAAGGCACGGAACGCTGCGAAGATCGTGGCAGCCTTCATCGCAGCCGGTTCACCGCCCGAGCTCCTCACCCGCCACGGCCTCAACCTGGACAACGTGGCCAAGGTAAAAGCAGCCCTCGGCAAGTTCGACTTCAAGACCGTCGGGGAGCTGATCTCGGACAAGGAGATCGACGCCTTCACCATCGCGGGAACCCCCGAGATGGTCAAGCAGAAGTGCACGGACCTGACCAAGGCCGGTGTGACCCAGATCATCTTCGGTAGCCCCCTCGGCCCCGACATGACCAACTCCATCCGGCTCCTGGGCAAGTACATCGTGTAAACTCGCTCCTGGACTCCAATCCCACCCTTTTTTCCGGCTGCGTTCCCCTGACCCGCGGTCCCACCTGACCGTACCGGGCCGTTTTACAGCCCTATTACGGGCCGTTTTATCAGGAGGAACGATCATAGAGGAGGATTGAGACACCATGTTCTCGGTCACCGAGCTGAAGACCGGCGAGGGGACGCTCCAGTACCGCAGGGAATGGCTCACCGGCCTCTCATGCCGGATCAGCCCGGAGCGGAGCAAGCGGAGGATCGACCAGCCGGTCCCGGTGGTGTACCCATCGGACGGCTGCCCTTTCTGCCCGGACCGGCTCCCGTGGGCCACGCCCACCTTTTCCGGAGGAGAGAGGATCACCGTCGGGGAATCGGTCACGTTCCCGAACCTCTTCCCCTTCGCGGCATGGCACACGGTCACCGTCATCAGCAGAGATCACGCAGTAGAGGTCTTCTCCCAGCAGATGCTCGGGGATGCCATCCGGGGATCGATCCAGTCCCTGCAGGGCCGGCAGGGCTATCCCTCCCTCAACTGGAACTACCTTCCGTCGGCGGGAGCCAGCCTGGCCCACCCCCATCTCCAGGGCCTCGTAGATCCCCGGCCCTCCCTCCTCTCCGAACGCTACCACACCGGATGCGAGCAGTTCCTCCGGGGCTGGGGGAGCCTGTACTGGGACGACCTCCGGTCCCGGGAGCGGGACGGCCCCCGGTACCTGTTCGGTGACGAGATCCTCTGGCTGGCCCATGCAGTGCCGCTGGGTGAGCGGGAGGTGCGGGCGCTCCTGCCCATCCGGACCATTGGTGAGATGGAACCGTTCGTGGATACCTTCGCCGACGGGCTCCGGATAGTAATGGAGTTCTACCGGTCCCTGGGTACCGCCGCCTTCAACCTCTCCCTCTTCTTTGACCGCGATGGGGAGGACAGGGGCTTCCGGGCGTTTGCGAGCATCATCGCCCGGATCAATCCCAACCCGGCCTCCCTCTCCGACTCCTCGTTCATGGAACGGCTGCACCTGGAGCCCGTGATCCTCACGGCTCCCGAGGACGTGGGCCGCCTGTTCCGGAAGATGCGGATGCGATCGCCCTAGTTGAGGATGATCATCGTTTCAGTCCTCAGATAAGACCCGTCCGTTCTTTCACAATCCTGAGACGACTGGTGGGACGCTCCTGGGGGGACCTGCTGTCCCCCCCCGCCGCGTGGGCGTCCCCCCCTCCCGCTGGGTATGGGGATTAACCCCGGTTCTTCTTGTTCTGAACACCAGGTGATATTCGGGGACAAAATACGGGAGGGGGACTCCGCCCCCACCCGCCTCCCCCGGTGAGGATATCCCGCCCACGTCGGTCAGTGCCACGGGATTGATCAGCGGGTGCCGGTGCCCCGGCGGGGGGTGCCCACGCGGCGGGGGCGGCGAGCCCCCGAGAGCGTCTCACCAGTACCCACCATCACAGGGCATCCAATAGGATGTGGCGAACGGAACCAGCCGCAGGGCAGGGAGCCTCTGACAGCATTCCACCAGTTACGGGCATCTCGCTATAACCGGCATGCCTCGGGAAACTGATACGTTCACGTCAGCGGGAACCTCGAAAAAAGAGTGAATGGGAGTGGTTCTGCGAGCTCACTCGGGCTTGCTGATGAGCTTGGTCTTGGCGACCTGGACCCCGTCCTTCTTGTGGGGCTTCCGGATCACCGCGTCCATGCCCTTCTCCAGCTCCCGGGCCTGGTCGCACAGGTCGGCG
>JAJRDC010000310.1 GCA_028678635.1 Methanomicrobiales archaeon | reverse complement strand
GAGAAGGAGGGGAATTTCCCAACGGTTGCGGGATTGAATATCCTCTCTCGCCGGAGGGCATCCGCCGCCGACCCAGACGAACCGGAGCCTGATCCGGTCCTCTCGTCTGCCCTCGGTATCCTCCGGGATGCCCGGGCCCGCCGGCCCGGCCCGCAGAGGGACGAGAAGATTCTCACCGACTGGAACGGGATGGCGATCGGGGCGCTCTCCCTGGCCTCCCGGGCATTCGGTGATCCAGCCTATGCCCGGGCGGGGGAGGATGACGCGTCCTTTATCCTCCGGCACCTTCGCCGGGGGAGCGGAAGGCTCCTGCATCGATGGGCAGATGGCGATGCCTCGGTCACCGGGCTCCTGGACGATTACGCCTTCCTGCTCCACGGTCTGATCGAGCTCTCCATGACGACATCCTCTCCGGAGTACCTGGAGGCGGCGATCCCGCTGGCGCAGGCACTGGAGGATCACTTCCGCGACAGGAAAACGGGAGGATTCTTCCTGACCCCCGACGACGGGGAGGTGCTGGTCACCCGCCCGAAGGTGGTGCACGACGCTGCGATCCCGTCGGGAAACGCGGTTGCTGCCCGGGAACTGATAAGACTGTCCCGTCTGAGCGGTGACCCGGCATGGGAGGAGCGGGGCACCGCGGTCCTTTCTGCCTGCCGGCCGGAGATGGAGGCGATGCCCACCGCGTGCACCGGCCTCCTCCTGGCCCTGGACCAGGCCGTGTCCCCGTACTCCCACGTCGTGATTGCCGGTGACCCCGGTCAGCCGGATACCGCCGCCCTCCACGGTGTCCTCCGGACCGCATACCTGCCGCACACCACGATAAGGCCTGTGGCAGGGGATTCCCCGTCGTATCCCAGAGTGGACGGGAAGGCGACGGCGTATGTCTGCACCGGTTCCACCTGCCACCCGCCGGTCACCGGACCGGCGGCCCTGGCCACCCTCCTTGGGATACCGGTTCCACCGCGGCACTGAAGGAAAGCCCCCGTACCGGGAGGGATATCAGGGATGAGCGACCATACCGATCAGGAGCTGTGAGGCACGACATAATGCCAGGCCGTGAGAAGACCCTGATGCCCGAGCCCGATGCCTATGCCCTCCTGGAGCGACACGGCATCCCGGTGCCCCCCCACGGCGTGGCCCGGTCAGCGGAGGAAGCCGCCGCCATCGCAACCCGGATCGGGTTCCCCGTGGTCCTGAAGGTGGTCTCCCTGCAGGTGGTTCACAAGTCCGATGCCGGAGGGGTGGTGACCGGGGTCGCCACCGCACCCGATGCCCGGGCCGCCTACGCCCGCATCATGGAGACCGTGCCCCAGAGGGTACCCGGTGCATCCATTGACGGGATTCTCGTCTCAAAACAGATGGAGACAGGCGTGGAGGTGCTCGTGGGCGGGATCACGGACCCGACCTTTGGCAAGGTCCTCTCCTTCGGCATGGGGGGGATCCTTGTCGAGCTGCTCCGGGACGTTTCCCTCCGGGTGCTGCCCCTTTCTGAGGACGAGGTCCGGAAGATGGTCCGGGAGATCCGGGGCCATGCCCTGATCCGGGGGTTCCGGAACCAGGCGCCACGGGACGAAGAGGGTCTCGTGAAGACGGTCCTCGCCATGGCCACCCTCTTTTTCCAGGACGATACCCTGACAGAGTTCGACGTAAATCCCCTGATCCTCTACGAGAGGGGCTGCTGTGCCGTGGATGCCCGGATCTACCGGGGAGAGCGCCGGGAAAAAGCCCCCCGCATGATCCGGTGTGCCGTCCCGGAGGAACTCTTCACCCCTTCCTCCATCGCCGTGGTCGGGGCATCGGCCGACCCGAAGAAGGTGGGGAACGCCATCCTCCAGAACCTCCTCCCCTTTCCCGGGCAGCTCTATCCCGTGAATCCCAACCGGAAGGAGATCCTGGGACGGACCGCGTACCCGTCCCTCTCGGCCATCCCGGGCCCTGTGGACCTTGCCGTGATTGCCGTTCCCGGGCACCTGGTGCCGGGGATCATCGACGAAGCGGGAAGGAAGGGAGTGAAGGTGGCGACCATCATCTCCTCGGGGTTCCGCGAGGCGAGCAGCGACGGCAGGACGGTAGAAGACCGGATGGTAGAGACCGCCCGTGCCCACGACATGCGGATCCTGGGGCCCAACTGCCTGGGGATCATGCTTCCCCACCGGCAGGTGAACGCCACCTTCGACCCGGTGACGCCCCTCCCCGGCCAGATCGCGTTCCTCTCGCAGAGCGGAGCCGTTATTGCGACCATCGTGGACTGGAGCAGGCCCGAGGCCATCGGTTTTTCGGCGGTTATCAGCGTGGGCAACCAGGCGGACCTTGGATTCGAGGACTTCCTGATCCGCCTCTCCCGGGACCCCGAGACCCGGGCCATCATCATGTACATCGAGGAGATCAAGAACGGGCAGGGATTCATGGACGTAGTCAGCCATGTCTCGTCACGCATCCCGGTCATCGCCCTGAAGTCGGGGTCCTCTGTAAAGGGCCAGAGGGCCGCCGCCTCCCACACGGGATCCCTCGCGGGCGCGTACCAGGTGTACCAGGCGGCCTTCCGGCAGTCGGGGGTGCTCTCTGCTTCCTCCCTCAGGGAATCGTTCCTCCTCGCCGAGCTGCTGGCCTCGGAAGGGTACCCGACAGGGAAGCGGGCCGTCGTCATCTCCAATGCCGGCGGGTTCGCTGTCCTCGCCTCCGACTACGCGGAACAGTACGGCGTGGACCTGGTGGACCTGGATGCGGCGATGCTCCGGGAGCTGAACTCGTTCCTGCCCCCGGCCTGGAACCATGCGAACCCCATGGACCTGATCGGCGACTCCGGTGCCGACATCTTTGGCCGGGTCTTTGACCTTCTCACCCGCCGCCAGGATGCCTGGGACGTGGCGTTTGTGGTGGCGGTGCCCGATGCGGTCCTGGACATGAACGTGCTGGGACGGGAACTGCTCCGGTTCTCACGGAGCACCCGGAAGATGATCGTGGGCTGCCTCATCGGCGGGGAGACCGTGAAGGACAGCATCCGTGCCCTTCGCGAGGAGCGGATCCCCAACTTCCCGGACCTGGAGGAGGCGTTCCGGGTAGTAGGGAAGGCCTGCAGCGTCAGCCGTGTGCCACCCCATACCGAGCAGGACCGCCCCGGGGGTGCTCCGTGAAGATCCTCCTTGTTCCCAAGCCCGGTGTGGACCTGTACCGGACCCTGTACGACTCCGAGACCAGCCGGGCGATCCTCCGGTTCTACAAGCCCTCCCGGCATCCCTGGGGGGTGGAGATCACCGTCTCCTCCCTCGGGAGCGCCGTCTCGCTCATTTCCGAGCTCCGGTGGTATGTCCAGCGCTACATCCAGGAAGTGCTCATCGAGGTGGCAGACGGAGTCGTCATCAGCCGGGCCCTGGCCCGGGAGGTGTACCAGCGGGACCTGGTCCTCACCTCCCCCTGGCCCCACCGGATGCGGTTCCGGATGGAACGGG
Source organism: Methanomicrobiales archaeon (assembly GCA_028678635.1). The sequence goes on along the minus strand of JAJRDC010000310.1, from coordinate 993 downwards.
GCAGGATCCGCCGATCCCTCGTCGAACCTGAGACAGCACCTGTGGCGCAGACCCTTGGTCCGGAGCCGGTGCCGGTACCATCGGCGCCGGAACAGAGTTCTTTTCCCCGGATGTCCGAATCTGTGCCTGTTGCGGGCTCACCGGAACCGGGAGCAGTTCCCGGGGTACCGGAACCATACCCGGTTCCCATGCCGGAGTCCGGCCCGGGCCCAGACTCACCGGCACCGGTTCCACCTTCCATGACTCCTGAACCGGTTGTCCCCCCATCACCCCAGCCCCCGCCGGGCCACTCCCCCGTGTCACCGGAAGCCATCACCATCGAGGTGTGGACGACCCCGGACGAGCCGGTGGAAGACGTGGTGGCGGAGGAGGAGCCGGCCATGGCTGAAGGGGAGGCTGGTGGCGAACCGGGTGAAGGTACCGGGGAAAAGGCAAGGGAAGGGAGCTGAGAGACGTTCTCTTCCCGATTGTATTCACATCCTATTTTTTCAGAGTGATTGCACAAGGCCCTATTTCATGGGGTGTGCTGAGGGAGGGGCGCTTCCCCTCCGGTCCCACACCCGATGAGTATAGGATTCTCTACCTTGTTTTCAGGGTCCATGGATCACCGGCCCTGAAACATCCGCAGGGGGGGCGCCCACGCGGCGGGGGGACGGCAGTTCCCCCAGGAGCGTCTCACCGGTACATCTCTCCTGACTCAGGCGATCCACACACTGCATCTTTCACCGAGGCAGGCTGCGGGATAACAGTCCCTCCATATCGGAATCATGCCACTGACGATACAGGGCAGTACTCCTGCTTCAGGAGACAGCCCGTAAGAAAAAGAGAGGGATATTGCTGCTTCCTCATCAGGCGAACATGGTGCCGTAGGTGGGGGGCAGGTGGTGGGGCCGCTGGAAATCGGCAGAAACCTTGTCAATGGCAGAGACAAAGTCCGATTGGGTAACGGTGGTCCGCTCCGCCCGGATGGCGAACATGCCGGCTTCCGTGCAG
>JAJRDC010000001.1 GCA_028678635.1 Methanomicrobiales archaeon | reverse complement strand
CACAACACATTTACCTCCTGCCCTCCTATCGACGTGTATGAACGTGGGAACCACCATCATCAAGAGCCGGCGGTCGGTCCGGAACTTCAAGGAGACCCGGGTGCCCGACGATGTGATCCGGGATTCCCTGGAGTGTGCCCGGCAGGCCCCCACTGCCATGAACCTCCAGCCCTGGCTGGTCGGGGTCATCACGGACCGTGAACTCCTGCAGAAGGTCGCGGACCTGACCGACAACGGGAAGTTCATCGGGAAAGCCCCGGTCTGTTTTGCCATCTTCGGCGAACGCGGGCAGAAATACCACCTGGAGGACTGCTCGGCCTTCACATTGCAGCTCGCGCTCGGGCTGTGGTCCTACGGCGTAGGATCCTGCTGGGTCGCAGGGGACAAGAAGCCCTACGCGGATGCGGTGCGGACACTCCTGCAGGTGCCTGCCACCCATACGCTCGTCTCCCTCCTCCCTGCCGGTTACCCGTCGGAGATGGCCACTCCGGCCAAGAAGGATCTGGGCCAGATCTCCTTCACGAACCGGTACTCCCCGCCGTAGATCCCGGTGGTTTCCCACCGGGAATCTCCGCCTGCCGGGCCGGGCAGAACGGGCAGATGGAGGTCTCCACGTCATCCTCCTTCTCCCGGACCGGGCAGTAGTACTCACCGTCGCGTGCCTCCACGCGGAATCCCCCTGGAAATGGCGTGCCCACGGGGTGGCCGGGGAGCTCACGGACAAACATCGTGAAGGCGGCCAGGAGATAATAGAGCAGATCAAACCTGCGCAGCCGGTTTCCACCCTCCGAGAGCGCCAGATCCTGGAGCATCCGGCAGAAATCAGGGTACAGGGGGGCAAGAGGCCCTTCCCAGCGTTCGGAACGGATCCTCCGGTGGTGCAGCATCAGGTCATGGTACGCCCCGAAGACCTGCTCGATGGCGTGGGGATAGAGCTTCCGCCGGTACGGTGCCGGGAGGTCGCGGAACTCGTGCTCGATGATGCCGCGGAGGTACTGCAGGTCCTGGAGGGTGTACGTGGACAGGGCTTCCCCCAGGATCCCGGCCAGGTGCCTCCTGTCCCGTGCCACTCTGAGGGCAGCGATGAGGGCCGCCATCTCCTCCGGGGCCACCTCCTGCCTCATCCCGCCCGTGCCCCTCCTTCCAGTTCCATGGTCATCTTCCGGTGGGCGGTACACGGGATTGAAGGTTGCTAAGGATGCAGAATGTCCCGAATCCATTTCCTTTTCCGCAGCCGCACCCCACGCCGTTTCGGTGCTCTCCGTTTGCGTGATACTACCGGGATGCTCCTGGGGGCTCCGCCCCCGCCGCGGCAGGCACGGATGGCCGGGTAAGATGCAAGGTCGGTGCATTCCGTTTCCAGAGTACTGGTGGGACGCTCCTGGGGGGCTCAGCCCCCCGCCGCGTGGGCGACCCCTCACGGTTGGACCGGATAGCAGCCGCGTTGGGATTATCAACTGCCCAACTGACTATCCTCATCAGGAGAGGGACTGGGAGGGGGCAGTGCCCCCTCTCGTACCATGTCCTCGATACAATGCAGCGAATGTTCTCAGGCAATTCCTAACACGCAGGATCTGTTTCAGGGCCTGAGGAATTAACTGAACGACGTGACCGTGGAGAGGATCTTTGCCCGGATCTCCTGGGGGCTCTTCCCGAGGAGGGTGGCAAGGAGCATCGCACCACCGGCCCCGATCCCTTCCTTCACCTCTCCTTCACAGTAACGGGCAAGGCCCCGGTGGCCGATGTCGCCGAAGCCAGGATCAACGTAATACACACGGACCCCGAGGCGGCCGGCCGTCCCTTCGAATCCGGCACCCGGGTCGTCCCGCACGTACACCGTGGTGGCCACGGGCGGCACCCGGATCCCCATCCTTCCGGCCACCGCGGACACGGCCAGCATCTGGGTGCCCCCGGCCAGGATGACCTGTCCCCGGTAGGTGGAAAGGATCCCGGCAGCGGCTGCTATCATGGGATCCCCTCCTACCCGCACGACATCGAGGGGATCGGTGAGGTTCCGGGACCGGATCGTCTCCTGCACGTGGCGGCAGATCTCCTCTTTCAGTGCGACAGGGTTCCTGACAAAGCTGCTGGAGACCTGTGCCGGGTGGCCGAGGCCGCGCAGTACGCAGAGCGCCGTCGTGGTCCCGCCGGGGACGCACTCGCCCAGAATGAGGAGGCCGGAGAGGCCGGAGAGGAGCTGCCCGGCCTGCTGGCCACGGGAAAAAATTTCCTGCGCCCGGGGCACCGCGTCACCCACCCGTGGATCTCCGCCGGGATCCCCGTACAGATCCAGGCAGGGCACCACAGGGGGGTGCACGAGGCCGGCATTCACAAAGAGCGCATCCATCCCTAGGAGATCCATCATCGCCCGGGTGATCACCGCCGGGGTGGGGCAGCCGGTGGGGGTGTTGGGCTTGTGGGGCCGGCTCCTGATGGTGCCTGTGGCGATCAGCTCGGAGTCCAGGACCGGCGTGTCCAGCGTCCTCTCCGGTGTTGGGCCGGCCCCCGAAACCCCCGGGACCGTGGAGAGCCGGGTATTCCCCAGGATGATGGAGAAGAGGGGCCGTTCGCACCGGATTTCCGGGACCCGGGACAGGAAAGGCATTTCGATCTCTCTATGTAGGTGCAGGCAGAAAAATCAGATCATCATGTTTGGGGTGGAGGAACGGCTGCAGGGGCACGGAGCCGGGATACCCGAGATCGTGGCTGCGGCGATGGCCCTCTATGTCCCCCACGGCATGGAACCCTCGGAGGCGGAGGGGGTGCTTGCACGGAAGATCACCCGTGCCCTCTCGGATCCCAATGTCTCGTCACTGCTCCTGGGGGCGATCCTGCTCGAAGATACCCTGATCGGCCGGAAGGACGGGGTGGGCATCGACGGGGACCCGGTCTTCCTCCTCTCCGACGAGATCCTGGGCCTTGCCATTGCCGAGTACCTGGGCGGCACCCGGGCCAGGTTCGAGTTCACGCGGTATGACCAGAAGAAACCGGGGATCCTCTCCCGTCTCGGCCCGTTCCTGGACGATGCCGTGGCAGGGCTTATCGCCGGTTGCACGTCGAGGCTGTACAGCGAATGTACCGGGAGTCCCTGAGGGCCCTCCTCAAGTTCACCACCCGCATCCCGGTGGGTGGTCCTGCCGACTTCGATGCCTTTGCCAGGCGGTCCTATCTCTACCCGGTGGCCGGGTGGGTGATCGGGGGACTTGCAGCCCTGCTCGTGTTCCCCCTGGGCCACGGTATCCTCGCCGCGGCCATCGCCCTCGGGACGGTACTCTTCCTCTCGGGCTTCCACCACCTGGACGGCCTCCTGGATTTCGGGGATGCGGCCATGGTCCAGGGGGACCGGGACCACAGGATCGCGGTCCTCTCGGATCACGCGGTAGGGGCCGGGGGATTCGGGCTGGGTCTTGTGGTAACGCTCCTTGCCTTTGCAGCCCTTGCAGACGCCCCCTCTGCGGCCGCAGCCATCCTCGCCGGAGAGGTCACGGCCAAGCTCGCCCTCTCCTGGATCACCGTCATGGGGAAACCGTTCCGGGAGGGGATCCACAGCCAGCTCTTCGGGAAGGCACAGCCCTGGTTCATGGCCGCATCGCTGGTCCTGTTCCTCCCTGTCCTGGTGTTCACCGGCTGGGGGGCAGTGGTGGCACTGGTCGTCATGATCATCACCCTGTTCCTTTTCATGGAGGCCTCCCGCCGCCTCTTCGGTGGCGTGAACGGGGACGTGGCCGGGGCAATCCACGAGGTCACCCGGGCGCTCGTCATGGTGGCGCTGGCGGTGCTCGGAACCGTGCCGTTCTGAGAGAAATAAACCCCATCGGCGTAATTTTCGAATGGGTCACGTCTCACAAATGAACTGCCTGGAGCAGGGATGGAAAAAAACATCTTGGCGCATCCATCCTCACCGGAGGTGATCCCACGGAGCAGGGTGGACTCTGTCTCCCGGGACATCCTTCCAGACTGCCCCCTTTTTTGCCCATGGGTGCGAGTACTAGCTCGATGGCCCACACGTACGGCATTCACATGAAGGGCGGGGTAATCACGGAGCGGAACGCGGACCTCTGCACGGTCCGGATCCGGCTCCCCGCCGGCAGCCTCCCGGTGGAGAAGATGCGGGGCCTTGCCGCCATCGCGAAGCGGTACGGCGATGGCACAGTCCATGTCACCACCCGCCAGACTATCGAGATTCCCCACGTGAATCCGGCGCGCCTTCCCCGGCTCGCGAAGGCCCTTGTGAAAAACGGGACGCCCATCGGCTCGGAACGGGACGAGGTGGTGAACATCATTGCCTGCCCGGGGATGGAACGATGCAAGTACGCCACCATCGATACCATCGGCCTTGCCCAACGGCTGGACGAGAGGCTCTTCGGGAAGGAGATGCCCGTGAAGATACGGATCTCCCTGTCGGGGTGCCCCAACGCCTGTACCAGTCCCCAGCTGAACGAGATCGGGATCATCGGCAGGATCAAACCGAAGCGGGTTCCCGGCCTCTGCACGGGATGCGGAACCTGTGCCGAGTACTGCAAGGAGGCCGCCATCTCCATCCGGAACGGGATCTCCGTAGTGGATGAGGAGAAGTGCGTCCAGTGCGGGGTTTGTGTCCAGTCCTGCCCGTTCCACCTCCTGAAGTCCGAGCACCGGCACTACCAGGTCATGGTGGGCGGGAGGCGCGGGCGACATCCCGTGCTGGGCCGGCAGCTGATCCTCCTGGAGGAGGAGGAGAAGGTGGTGGCGGCGGTGGAGAAGCTCGTGCAGTGGGTGTACCGGAGGGCCTGGAGCGGCCGTCTCCTCTCGGACCAGCTGGACGACCTGCACTTTGACCGGTTCCGGGACGAGATTGTGGGCGATCTCAGCGCTGGTACAGGGAGCTGAAACCCTCGTTCCCGTCGTCGGTGCACTCGATGGCGGTCCCGTCCCGGACGAGGGAGTTGAACATCATGGCCGCGTTCATCAGCGACTCGTCGGGGCTCGTCCCCCGCTTCACCTCTTTCAGCGCCTGCATGAGGGGGGACGGGATCACCCGTTTCCCCACCCGGACCCCGGCGCAGTGGCGGCAGTACTCGCAGTGGCTGTACACCGAGACCTCGCCATCGGCGCACTGGACCGTCACCTGGCCCGTCTTCTCATTCTTCTGGAGGTCCAGCGTCTTCATGTCAGATCTCCCGTTGGGGGGGCAACGGATATAGGGATGTCGATTCTCCGGTCCTGCCCCGATTTCCCTCGATCCACGCCCCTCAAAATGATTTATATAGGTGCCGATCCAATAATTTACACTCGCAGCAACCCGACTGTTCGCGTCAGCGGCCGGCCCCTGATGGACTGGTGCGGCCGCGAGCAGTCCTGCATGTGACAGGAGGATTTCCTTTATGGCAAGTGAAAAGCCCCACATGAATCTGGCCGTCATCGGCCACATCGACCACGGCAAGTCCACGACTGTGGGCCGCCTCCTCTTCGAAACGGGAGCGGTACCGCAGCACGTGATTGACGGGTACCGGAAGGAGGCCGAGGCCAAGGGTAAGGGGACCTTTGAGTTCGCCTGGGTCATGGACAACCTGAAGGAAGAGAGGGACCGCGGGATCACCATCGATATCGCCCACAAGCGGTTCGACACCGCGAAGTACTACTTCACCATCGTCGACTGCCCCGGGCACCGCGACTTTGTGAAGAACATGATCACCGGCGCCTCGCAGGCCGACGCGGCGGTGCTCGTGGTATCCGGGCCGGATGGCGTGCAGGAGCAGACCAAGGAGCACGTCTTCCTGGCAAGGACCCTGGGCATCCAGCAGCTGATCATCCTCGTGAACAAGATGGATGCGGTCAACTACGACCAGAAGAAGTTCGAGGCGGTCAAGGCCGACATCACGAACCTTCTCAAGATGGTGGCCTACAAGCCGGACGACATGCTCTTCATCCCGGCCAGCGCCTTCCAGGGCGTGAACATCGCGAAGAAGAGCGACAAGACCCCATGGTACAAGGGCCCGACGCTTCTCGAGGCACTGGACACCCTGAAGGAACCCGAGAAACCCACCGCCCTCCCGCTGCGCCTGCCGATCCAGGACGTGTACAGTATCTCCGGTATCGGCACGGTGCCCGTCGGCCGGGTCGAGACGGGCGTCATGAAGAAGGGGATGAACGTCATCTTCATGCCGGCGAATAAGACGGGTGAGATCAAGTCCATCGAGATGCACCACGAGGAGATCCCGCAGGCGGTTCCGGGCGACAACGTGGGCTTTAACGTCCGCGGCATCGCGAAGAACGACATCCGGCGCGGCGACGTGCTGGGCCCCGTGGATTCCCCGCCGGCCGTGGCCGACGAGTTCACCGCCCAGATCGTGTTCCTCTACCACCCCAGCGCCATCACCGTGGGCTACACCCCGGTCTTCCACTGCCACACGGCGCAGGTGGCCTGCACCATCACCGAGCTCAAGAAGAAGCTGGACCCGAAGACCGGCCAGGTGAAGGAGGAGAACCCCACCTTCTTAAAGACCGGTGACGCCGCCATCGTGGTCATCAAGCCCAGCCGTCCGATGGTCATCGAGCGGATCAAGGAGATCCCGCAGATGGGCCGGTTCGCTATCCGGGACATGGGGTCCACCATTGCCGCCGGGATGTGCATTGACCTTGTCCAGAAACAGTTGAGATAATCCTCACGTTCCGGTGACGTCACATGCAGAAAGCCAGAATCCGCCTCTCGGGGACCGACTGCAAGAAGGTCGAGATGGTCTGTGACCGGATCCGGGAGAT
>JAJRDC010000258.1 GCA_028678635.1 Methanomicrobiales archaeon | reverse complement strand
AGCCAGATCATGTGCCCCTCCCGGCCCGCCGCACTGCCTCGTCCGCCCTCTTCAGGAACTCCTCGTCCCGGGCACCCCGGTAGCAGTCCAGCCGGGCCGCGATGGCGAGCCGTGCGGCCAGTGTCCGTGCCACCTTTCCCCGCCGGTTCCGGGGGGCATTGTGGACCCGGTGGTGCTGGTACAGGATACCATGCTTGGGAGGGGGGGAGCCGGTCCTCAGGTGGGCAAAGAGGGCGGCACGGGCCCCCAGCACCTGGAGGGAGGCAGCCGGGAGCCGGGCCATGGCGTCCAGGGAACCCGCTGCAGAGAGCAGCCGGGCGGCCACGAGGCCGCCGACGAGAGCGGTGCAGTTGGGGAGGATCTCCCGGGCACCGGTGGTCACCTCCTCGACAAGGGCTGCCCGGGCAGCGGCGAGGCCATCCACCGAGGCGATGACCACCGCCTGGGCCCCCTCAGCCCGTCCGCGGGCCCCCTCCAGTGCCCGGCGGGGCGCCGGCTCCCGGATCTCCTCACCGGGACCCGGGTGGAGGACCCGGTCCCATTCACCGAACCGCTCGGCCACCAGGCTCGCCGCCCGGTCCAGGTCCTCCAGCATCCGCACTTTCTGGATCAGGAGGGCGTCCCCCCGCCCGTACCACGCACGGATCTTCCGTTCGGCGAGCAGCGTGGTCACCTGCCGGAGGAGGGCCAGGTATCCGGCCCGGTTTGGGGCGGTGCCGCAGAGAACCGCCTGTTCCCACCGGAGGGGGACAAACCCTTCCATCTTCGTGGAGAGGGCAGCGACCCTGTCGGCGAGGGCAGCGGTATCACCCTCTGCCCGGGTGCAGGTGTCCTCCATGACATCGCCGAACCAGTACCGCTGCATGCTGTACCTCATGTGGCCCCTCCCGGACTATATGCATGGTCCCCCTTTCCGGACCCTGCCTCGAAACCCCGGCTCCGTGTCACAGGACCACCAGCCCCAGGGAGAGGAGCATCACCGGTACCATCACGGCCCCCATGCAGAAAAGCCGGGGCACATTGAGGAGATACGGCACCAGGCCCAGTGCAGTGGCAAGTACGAGGATGAGGAGTCCGAAGGGGCCGCAGAGGAGGAAGGAGAGGAGGACCACGAAGACGATGACACCGGCCTGCAGGTGCGGGGACCGGAGGACCGAGAGCCGGGCAGCCGAGCCGCCCAGCCGGATCGTGATCAGGCAAGCCGCGCAGGCTGCGAGGCAGCCGGCCAGGAGGACGGAGGTGAAGGGGGGGAGTTCGGTCAGGGCCAGGGCTGCCATGACACCGTTCCGGGTGCGGGAGAGGGCATAGAGGGCGGCAAGGCCCAGGAACGCGTTCGCCGTGTTGGAGGCCGAGGCGGCCAGCAGGTAGCCACGGCGGTCACCCTCGTACGGGATGACCGAGGCGAGGAGGGCATTCGCTGTCGCAGTGGAGAGACCGGGGAGCCATCCCACCACTGCCCCGGCAACCGATCCCAGGAGCGACTGGAAGGCGATGCCCCTCCCCTCCAGGGCAAGGCCGGTGAACCGCTGGGGAGGGATCCCGCCGCTCCCGGCCGTGAGGAGCACCGGGATGCCGAAGAGGCCCGAGAGGAGGGGCATGAGGATGGCAGGGGACCCTAGGCCGATCCAGGAGAGGTAATCATGGGCCAGGGTGAAGACGCCGAGGAGTCCCGAGGCGGCGAAGACGGCGAAGGCGAGGGGCGGCGATTCGGCCTTCACAATCAGGAAGCCGGAGACCGCCAGGATCACGACTCCGATCCAGATATCCAGGAACGGCTGCAGCGGAGGGAGCAGCAGGAAGAAGGCGAGGATGAGTGGGATGGAAAGGACCACGGCCATGGCGGAGCCCAGCGCTCCGATCCGGACCGCCTCCTCCCCCTTCCCCTCCAGGCAGAGGGCATGGGCCGGGAGCACGGCGAGGGCCGTGTCAGCGTCGGGGATGCCCAGGAAGGTGGAAGGGATGATGTCCAGAAAGGTGTGGGTGACGAGGGCTGCAAAGAGAGCGGCCCCCAGGGCCTCCGGGCCAAAGACCGAGGCCAGGACCGCCTCGCCGCCCAGCAGTACCGATGCCATCGTGTTGGCATGGACGCCGGGCACGAGGCCGCTCACCGTCCCGATGGCCACGCCGAGGGCTGTTCCGGCCAGGAGGGACCACATCATAGAAGAGGGAGCGCGCCGTGGCACATAAAGAATCCGGAACAGATACGGGGAACTTCAGGCCGAATCATTCCGGAACTCCATGCAGGCCGGGACCACCACCCAACCGGCACCCATGAAAAAACGGACTTTCCTCCCAAGGACGGGCAGGAACATCATTCATCCTTGCCGGGTCTCCCCGCGTAGGAAAAAATGATATCGCGGGGTATTCCCTGGGGACGTGCAACCCACCTGACATCTCCGGCGATCCCAAAGGTGGTAATTGTCCCATCTTCGACACGGATTCCGGTGTATCAGGTGAATGTGTTTCACCGTGCAATTAGATACGTTTATATAAATCCTCAATTCCCGTAAATTTACGATAACTCGTTTCTTCCTCCCGGGGTAATCGCGGCTTTCAGTGACTCCTGCCCTGGGGATGAAAGAGGCAGTGATGGTGCGTGGATCTTATCCGGCAGCAGACGGGTGGCAGCATGGGTGGCATTCTCAGGAATTCTCGTATGATGAACCGGACTTTGATCCTCCGTGCGTTCGCGGTCCTCTTCACGATGGCATGTGCGGTCACGATAGTGGCGGCGACCACGGTAACGACCTTCACCGCGACGGCCGACAACCTGGTCACGGGTGAGCAGGGTGCCTGGACGCTCACCATCCGCCCGGCAACTGCACTCGTGGCGACGAATGAAGTGATCATCACCACCACAGATACGGAATTTTCCCTGGATGGATTGAATAACGCTGATTTCACTGCCAGGGTGCATGGCGCGAACGTCAAGGCCTCCGCAACCGTGATCAACAATTTTGACGGCACTCATCGCGTGACCATCGTTCTCGACAATGGGGTGGAGACCAATCAGGACCTGATCATCGGGATAGCTGACGGGCAGATCACCAATCCTGCAGCGGGTACCTATCCCACTGCATTCAGGGTCACCACCACGGCAGATGTGGACAGCAAATCTGCTCAGGTTATCATATATCTCGGACCGGCTCCGACTGTGACAAGCATCACCCCGGCATCCGGCCCGACCGCCGGCGGGACTGACGTGACCATTGGAGGGGCGGACTTTCTTGATGGGGGTTCCTTCGGGGTAACAATCGGCGGGAACCCTGCGACCAATGTTGTCCGGGTGGATGCAACACATATCACCGCAACCACCCCGGCCCATGCGGCCGGCGCGGTTGATGTCGTGGTGACGAACAGCGATGGTCAGACAGGAACCCTGGCGGACGGGTACACCTACGTGGCTCCCCCGACGGTGACAGGCATCACCCCGGCATCCGGCCCGACTGCCGGGGGTACTGCAGTGACCATCGGAGGTTCGAACTTTGTTGCCGGGGGTTCGTTCGGCGTAACCATAGGGGGTGCGGATGCCAGCGGTGTCTGGGTGGATGCAACACATATCACCGCCACCACCCTGGCCCATGCAGCCGGTGCGGTTGACGTCGTGGTGACGAACAGCGACGGCCAGACCGGGACCCTGACGAACGGGTACACGTATGTGGCTCCTCCGACCGTCGTCACGGCCGCAACCAACACTGCCGGGACAATCATCACCATCACGTTTAGCAAGGCGATGGCCAATCCTGCCGGGAAACAGGGAGAGTTCGCATACCAGGTTGGGGGCGGAGCCGACCAGCCTTTCAGTGCAGCGGCGCTCAATGCCGACACGGCAAGGATCGATCTGACAACTTCCGGCACAACCATTGGGTATGGGAATACGGTGACGGTCAGTTATACGGCTGGGACCATCGTGGCAGCTGACGGCGGGGTCCTGGCAACCTTTTCTGGCCAGGGGGTTACCAACAACGTGCCACCCCCACCGGTGGGAGATTTCTGGGATGGGATATGGGATTCCGGCACCAATACCAG
>JAJRDC010000288.1 GCA_028678635.1 Methanomicrobiales archaeon | reverse complement strand
TGCGGAAATGAATCGCAGGAGATCAGGCGGCCTGCAGGAACTCCATGATTCGGGGCTCCAGTGTCCGCAGGTCCACGACCACCGCCCGGGCAGGGGTGGGATGGATGTTCATCTGCCGCTGGAAGGCGGTCTGGGCCTGCCACGTACCGGCATTGATACCGAGAACCCCCCGGTACCGGGTGAGTCCGCAGGTATGGATGTGGCCGGTGTGGAGGATCTCGGGCACCGGGCTGATGACCAGCCGGTCCTGCCGTTCCGCGGATATGGGGGTCTTCTTTCCGTAGGTGGGCGCCAGGTGCCGGCGCTGGAGCATCTCCACCATCATCTGCTCCGGGTGGGAGTAGGAAGCCCCCGGGATCATGCCGATCATGTCGTCAATGGACCGGCCGTGGTACATGAGCACCCGCACGCCCTGGAGGGAGAGGAGGCAGGGGTTCTCCACCTGGATGACGTTCTTCGGGTATCCCTTCGTGAACTCGCCCGGGAGGGCAGGCTGGGGCTCGGCCCCCCGGACCACGTCGTGGTTCCCCGGGGAGAGGATGATCCTGATCTCCGGCGGTACCTCGGCAAGGAGCTGCCCGAGCCGCTCGTACTGGGCATAGATGTCCCGGATCGTCAGTTCCTCCTGCTGGCCGGGGTAGATCCCTATCCCGTCCACCAGGTCACCGCAGACCAGCAGGTAGGAGGCGCCGGACTCGGGGAGCCACTCGGTAAACCGTTTCCATTCCTGTTCCAGGAAGGTGTTGGATCCGACATGGATGTCGGAGATGAAGACGGCCCTCCCGTCACGGTCGCTGGTGAACGGTGCATGGCTGACCGGGACATCGGGCCGATAGAGCTGCTCGGCAAAGAAGAGGCGGCCGTCGTCCGAGAGCTTCCCCCGCACCCCGATCACCTCGTCGGGGAGGATCCGCTCGGCATCCGAAAAGACGGGCCGGTCCCGGTTGAAGAGGACGGTGACCTGGCCGGTGGGGTCCTCCAGCTCCACGATACGGTTCCCCTTGCCCGTGGTACGCACCTCCATGACCATGCCGATGGCGGCGGCCTCCTGCTGCCGGTACCGGGTTGTCTTCACCAAGGCTTCGATGGGAATGGCGGTGGTCCGGGTCCGGATCATCTCCGCGAGCCGGGTGTAGCGGTCCCGGAAGTAGGAGAAGAAATCCTCGAACCGGTTGGTGGATCCCGCGGATCCCGCGGCTCCGCTGATCAGCTCCACCGAGGGATCGGCCGCGAACCGGGCCCCGTCCTTCTCGCGGTGGAGGTCCGGGAGGTGGCGGGTGGAGACCACGAGGGTCTCCGGGGGAACTCCTGCGATGACCCGGTCGATGAGCGCCGGGTCGTTCTTCTCCCGGAGGTAGGAGAGCAGGTCGGGGTGCACCTGGAGCCGGGTCTTTAAAAACCGGTCCACGATCTCCTGTTCCGAGAGCATTGATCCTGAGGTTCACCCTCCCGCCTCATCTGTGTTCCCATCGCCGTCTGAAACTGTCTCCCCGGCACTGGACTACCCTTATGTAGTCGGGGCACGTACCCTCCCTCCGGCATCTCCATGGCGGATCCCGGTCCCCTCGCCCGCGCGCGCTCGGCGCTCCAGCGGTACCGCGAGAGCAGCCACTGGGCGGTGGTCCTCTCCCGCGAGGTCCTCTGGCTGGTGGTGGTGGTGGGCGGGATCGCCCTTGGCCTCTACCTAGCATGCGGGACCTGGCCCGCCGTCGTGGCCGTGGAGTCGGAGAGTATGGTCCCCCACATGCAGGTGGGGGATCTCGTGGTGGTGGTGGCAAAGGACCGGTTCGGGCCGATCCAGACCTATGAGGAAGGGCAGGCCACCGGCTACGAGAAGTTCGGGATGTACGGGGACGTGATCGTGTACCGGCCCAACGGTGCCACCGCGGTGCATCCCATCATCCACCGGGCCATGAGCTTCCAGGAGAACCTGACCTCCTTCCAGGGCCACGTGTATCCGGAATCCCAGAGCGGGTACCTGACAAAGGGGGACAATAACCAGCTCTACGACCAGGGCACCTATTACCCCGGCATCGGCTTCCTGGAGCCGGTAGAGGAGCCGTGGCTGGTGGGGAAGGCCCTCTTTTCCATCCCGTTCCTGGGGTACCCCACCCTCCACTACGTGGAGTTCGCGGCCGTGGTCATTGTCCTCATGATCCTGTACGAGATCTGGAGCGGCAGGAAAGAGGAAGCGGCGCCTGCCTCCACGAAGAATCCCCGGAAGAAGAAGAGGTGAATATCCATGGATCCCACGACGCTTGCGGACCGGGTCCTTTCCGAGAAGCGCCTCACCGAAGAGGAGGGCCTCTCCCTCCTGCGGGTGACCGGCCGGGACGTCTGGCAGGTGGCGGCCGCCGCCGACCGGGTCCGGGAGGCGAGGGTGGGGAACACCGTTACCTATGTCCGGAACCAGAACATCAACGTGACCAACCTCTGCGTGAACCGGTGCGGGTTCTGCGGTTTCTCCCGGAAACCCGGCGATCCGGACGCCTACTTCCATGACCGGGGCACCATTGTCGAGAAGGCCCGCGAGGCGAGGGGGCGGGGCGTCACCGAGATCTGCACCGTCTCGGGCCTCCACCCGGACTTTGACGCGGAGTCCTATGCCGATATCTACCGCTGGATCGGGGAAGGGGCGCCGGATGTCCACATCCATGCCTCCAATCCGATGGAGGTGGCCTATGCCGCCCGGAAGAGCGGGATCTCCACACGGGAGGCTCTCCGGATCATGAAGGAGGCGGGCCTCGCATCCCTCTGCGGGACCGCCGCCGAGATCCTGGTGGACGACGTGCGGAAGGTTATCTGCCCCCAGAAGATCAGCACCGCCGAGTGGGTTCGGATCATCCGCGAGGCCCACGGGATGGGAATCCCCTCTACGGCCACCATCATGTATGGCCACTGCGACTCGGAGGTGGACCGGATCCGGCACCTCTCCATCCTCCGGGAGATCCAGGATGAAACCGGGGGATTCACCGAGTTCGTGCCCCTCTCCTTCATCCACCGGGAGACACCACTGTTCCGGGCGGGAAAGGCGAGGGCAGGGGCCACCGGGCGGGAGGATCTCCTGCTCTTCGCCGTATCCCGCCTGTACCTGGACAACATCCCCCACCTCCAGGCCTCCTGGGTGAAGCTGGGGACCAAGCTCGCACAGCTCGCGCTCATCGCCGGCGCCGATGACCTGGGGGGCACCATGTTCGAGGAGAGCATCTCCAAGGGAGCCGGCGCCCGGGACACGGATTACCTGGACCCTGCCGAGATGCGGAGGATGGCAGAGGACCTGGGCAGGACCCTCCGCCAGCGGACCACGCTCTACCGCCTCGTCTGAGGCGGCACCGGGAGAGCGGTACCGCCTCGTCTAAGGCGGCGCCGTGAGCAACGATACCGCCTGATCCAGGGCAGTACCGTGAGCACGGTACCGCCTGATCCAGGGAGGCGCGGGAACGCGGTACCGGTCAATCTGAGGGTTTCACCAGGGCCACGATCGTATCGCCCACCTTCCGTGCGGCGGAGAGGGCCCGTTTGTCCTTCAGCACCTCGCCTGCCAGGTATCCCCGGCCGCAGACGCCGCCCAGGTACGAGAACTCGTGGGACGAGAAGAACCCCTCGATGGTCTGCAGCGCCCGCTTCCCGCCCTTGTCGGCGCAGCAGGCGACGGCCACCGCCTTTCTTCCGGCGAGCCTTCGGTCGTGGTACAGGGAATAGGTCCGGTCAATGAAGTTCTTCAGGTGCCCGCAGACGTCGTAGTAGTAGGTGGGGGACCCGAGGACCAGCACCTCGCAGGCCATGACCCGGTCGATGACCTCGTGCCAGTCATCGTTCATGATGATGCAGTGCCGCTCCGTTTTGCAGTTCTCGCACCCCAGGCAGGGCTTGATCACCTTGTCGGCCAGCGTGATGTACTCGGTCTCTATCCCCGCGGCCTTCACCCGATCGAGAATTGTCTGTACGAGGAGGGCCGTGTTCCCTTCCTTCCGCATGGACCCTGAAATTCCCAGCACGAGCATGATCTCCCCTTGTCCCACGGTGGATTAAAGGGTTGTGATCACCGGTACCAGTTCCAGGGAACGGAAGGCCCGGACCACCTCGGATTCGGGTCGTGCCTGCCGGTAGAAGAGGTGGGAGGGGCAGGTACAGTCGCTGCATCCAAATCCCGGGACGAACGGCGGACCCACCGTTTCTGCCAGGCGGCACTCAAGATCCTCCCCCGTTTCCGCCGAGACGACCGCCCGGAGGCGAAATTCGGAGGAGAGGAGCAGGTGGTCGATATGCCACCGGGGAAGGCGGTCCCGGTCCCGGTACAGCCGGTGGTGCCGCTCCACCCTCGCTAGACCGCCGGGCCCCAGGGCTGATCCCACGTACAGGTGCCACCCGCGGCGGAACCGGAGGGAGCCCAGGGAACCCACCGCCACGTCAGCCGGGCCGTTCTCCAGGAGCAGGCAGTAGATCCCCGGTTCCATGGGAATACCTCTCACGTCGGAGGGGATAATTCCCGCGATTCCGGGAGAACAGAAGCAGAAGGGGTAAGCTCCAGAAGACGTGCCCTTCTGTGGAAGTCCCCGGTCAAGGGGGGGGCGCAGTACCGCCCGGCACGCGTCCCCCTTTCCTAACCCGATATGTGGGTGGTGATGATCCCGGTGTGGCAGCTTCAGCCAGCCGCCCCCGGCTCACGCGGCAGTTTCTTCCGGCCCTGCGGATTTCGGGAACTCATCCCGGTGCTCCTCCATGAACTGGTGGAGGAGGGTGCGTGCGGCCTCATTGTCACCGCTGTCCACCGCGGCCTGGATGGCGCTCACGTCATATCCTTCCTCAGCGAGCTGGTCCAGGAGGCCGGTGAGGCGGTCACCACCGGCTGCTCCTTCGGGCGATCCCGTCATCTGCGGGAGCGCATCCGGGTGTTCCTGCCGGAACTGGTGGAGCAGGGTCCGGGCAGTCTCCATGTCGCCGCTCTCCACCGCGGCCTGGATGGCAGAGACATCATATCCCTGTTCTGCCAGATCCTGCAGGAGCCGGGTCAAGTAATCCCCCCCGTCTTCGTCCGCCGGTGGAGTGCGGTCAGGCATCCCGAGTTCCTCCCGGTGTTCCTCCATGAACTTCCGCAGCAGTTTCATGGCGGTGTCCAGGCTTTCGTTGTCCAGGGCAGACTGGATCTCGCTGACATCGTATCCCTTCTCTGACAGCCGCTCCAGGAGGCTGGTCAGGCGGTCGGCATCCATCGGCCCCCTAGCCCCGGGCTGCCCTCCGAAAGCAGGGAGTGCATCCGGGTGCTCTTCCCGGAACTGATCCAGAAGCGTGCGAGCCGTATCCGTATCACCGCCGTCGATGGCAGCCCGGATGGCAGACACGTCATACCCCTGTGCTTCCAGCCGGTCCAGGATTGCCATGGGATTGGGCCCGTGACCCGGGCACCTGTCCCCGGCAACTGTGCCCTGGCCGGCTGCGGTGTCCTGTGCGCCCGCCTGGTAGATGGTGAACATGCACAGGACCACCATGATCCCGAGCGGGATACGCTTCCATTGCATCGGTGTTTCTCCTTACTCCGGGGATGGTGAACAGCCCGGGCCCAGGCCATCCGCCATCCCTATGTAATGTATATTTTACATAGAGTCATATATACATTACTAT
>JAJRDC010000110.1 GCA_028678635.1 Methanomicrobiales archaeon | reverse complement strand
GGCAGGATCACGCCGTCCATCGTGGCATTCAGCAAGGAAGGGGAGAGAGTGGTGGGCTCGGTGGCCAAGCGTCAGGCCATAACCAACCCCCAGCGGACGATCATGTCCATCAAAAGGAAGATGGGTACCAGCGAAACCATCTCCATTGACGACAGGAAGTTCACTCCGCAGGAGATCTCGGCCATGATCCTGCAGAAGATGAAGGTTGATGCCGAGGCACACCTGGGGGAGAAGATCGCGAAGGCCGTGATCACGGTCCCTGCCTACTTCAACGATGCCCAGCGGCAGGCCACCAAGGACGCAGGAAAGATCGCCGGCCTGGAGGTCCTTAGGATCATCAACGAGCCCACGGCCTCGGCACTGGCCTACGGGATCGACAGGGAGAAGGAGGCTACGGTGCTGGTCTACGACCTGGGCGGCGGGACATTCGACGTCTCCATCCTGACGCTGGGCGACGGCGTCTTCGAGGTCCAGTCCACGGCAGGGAACAACCACCTGGGGGGCGACGACTTTGACCAGCGGGTGATGGACCACCTGATCGACGAGTTCCGGAAGAAGGAGGGGATCGATCTGAGAAAGGACCCCATCGCCATGCAGCGCCTCCGGGATGCCTCCGAGAACGCGAAGATCGAGCTCTCCACCGTCACAAAGGCGGCCATCAACCTGCCCTACATCACCTCTGATGCCACGGGTCCCAAGTTCCTCAACGTGGACCTGACGCGGGCGAAACTGGAGCAGCTGACCCGGGACCTGATCGATGCCACCATCGGCCCGGTGAAGCAGGCCCTCTCCGACGCCAAGCTGGAGCCGAAGGACATCGACCATGTCCTTCTTGTCGGCGGTGCCACCCGCATGCCCGCGGTGCAGGAGCTGGTGAAGGATCTCCTGAAGAAGGAGCCGGACAAGGGGATCAACCCCGACGAGTGCGTGGCCATCGGTGCGGCCATCCAGGGAGCGGTCCTCACCGGCGAGACAAAGGATATCGTCCTCCTGGACGTGACCCCCCTCACCCTGGGGATCGAGACCCTCGGCGGGATCGCGACGAAGCTCATCGAGCGCAACACCACCATCCCCACGAGGAAGAGCCAGATCTTCTCCACGGCCGCGGACGGACAGACGGCGGTGGACATCCACGTGGTCCAGGGGGAGCGGGCCCTTGCCAAGGACAACGTGACCCTGGGAAGGTTCCAGCTCACCGGTATCCCCCTGGCACCCCGGGGCATCCCGCAGATCGAGGTCACCTTTGACATCGACGCCAATGGAATCACCCATGTCTCGGCCAAGGATCTCGCCACTGGGAACGAACAGGCCATCACCATCAAGGGCGGGAAGGGCATCCCGGAGAAGGACATCCAGCGGATGGTGAACGACGCAAAGGGCTTTGAGGAGGAGGACCGGAAAAAGCGGGAGGAGATCGAGCTCCGGAACATGGTGGACACCGCCATCTACCAGGCCGAGAAGACCCTGAAGGACGCTGGTGACAAAATCGATGCAGCGGACCGGTCCGGCATCGAGTCAGCCGTGGCCGATCTCAGGAAGGCCCTGGATGCCAACGACACCGATGGCATGAAGAAGGGCCTGGACCGGCTGACGGAAGCGGTCTACGGGGTCACCCAGAAGATGTATGCAAAGGCCCAGGCGTCGAGGGAACAGGCACAGGCCGGGCCGAAAGAGGCGGGCGGAGCGTCGGGCGAGAATGTCCAGGATGCCGACTTCGAAGTGAAAGACGAGTGAGCCGGATGGCCCCGGCCGATTACTACCAGGTCCTGGGTGTCTCCAGGAATGCGGGCGAAAAGGAGATCCGGAAGGCCTACCGCTCGCTGGCCCGGAAGTATCACCCGGACGTCTGCAAGGAGCCGGGGGCAGAGGAGCGGTTCAAGGAGATCAACCAGGCATACAGCGTGCTCTCGGACCCGGACCGGAAGACCCAGTACGACCGGATGGGCCACGACACCTATACCAGCGCCTCGCGGGGATCCTACACGGGCGGCGGATTTGGCGGGGGGCCCTACGGCGGGTTCCAGGCAGACTTCTCTGGATTTGGGGACATCTTTGACACGTTCTTCGGAGGTGGGTCCTTCGGCGGGTTCCAGCGCACCAGCCAGGGTCCCCGGACCGGGAGCGACCTCCTCATGCGGATCCAGGTACCCCTTGAGGACGCGGTGGCCGGGACGGACCGGGAGATCGAGGTCTCCCACACCGAGCCCTGCCCTGCCTGCAAGGGGAGCGGCAGCGAGACGGGAAAGGTGGTGAACTGCACCCGGTGCGGAGGTTCCGGCCAGCTCCGGCAGATGACGGCCACCACCTTCGGCCAGTTCGTCCGGATGACCACCTGCCCGGAGTGCGGCGGGCGGGGCCGGACTCCCGAGAAACGGTGCCCCTCCTGCCGCGGCAGTGGTCACACCCGTGCACAGCGGAAGGTGAAGGTCCACATCCCGGCAGGGATCGAGACCGGGATGCGCCTCCGGATGGAAGGGTACGGCGAGGCAGGGGAATACGGGGCCCCCAGCGGCGACCTCTTCATCGAGGTGGCGGTGCTCCCGCACGACCGGTTCACCCGTGACGGCGACGATCTGGAGACCGCGGTCCACATCTCGCCGGCCCAGGCGGCCATCGGGTCGGCGGCCGAGGTGGAGACCATCGACCACCGGAAGATCGAGGTCCACATCCCGTCCGGGATCCAGCAGAATGCCGTGGTCCGGGTGCAGGGCGAGGGGGTGAAGAGGAAAGGTCACCTCGGAGACCTCCGGGTCAGGGTGAAGATTGCGGTCCCCAAGCACCTGACCGACGACGAGCGGGAACTCTACCACCGGCTGCTGGAACTGGAGGGAAAGAAGGCTCCGGAAGGCGGTGGTTTCTTTGACTTCATGGGGAAGAAGAAGAAAAAGAAGGACCGCGCCTGAGGATGCGGCACATTCATTCATTTTTCCGGTCGCTCCGTCCGTGGCTGTTTCGTCCATCCCATCCCCCCTGTTTGTTCGCGATATCTGAGAACGACTGGTGAGACGCTCCAGGGGGGGGACCTTAAGGTCCCCCCCGCCGCGTGGGCGCCCCCCCCCTGTCGGTTGGTCCCCCGTGAAGATACATCTGAATGGATCGGGCTTGGATCGACTATCCTCTTGGGAGAGGGTCCGGGAGGGGGTTCCCCCTCCCGCTGAGAAGAGATGAATCTGCCATTTGTTCTGAAAATAACGTACTTCTGTGTGTTCCCGGGTGAGACTTCCCCCCTGCCAGGGCGGCACCTGGGATCATCTTCATCTCCCAGGGTGCCGACGGGCTCAGCATGCCTGAAGGCGAGCCTGGCCGGCCGGATCTTCTCGCCAAGTACCTTACCGGCCTTGCAGATCCCGATCCCATGCGCCGGTACCGGGCGGCGGAAGCCCTGGGACGCCTTCGCGATCCAGCGGCAGTGGAGGGGCTTGTCCGGGCCCTGGACGACCCGGACTGGAGGGTACGGTACAAGGCCGCCTGGGCACTGGGCGGCATCGGCGACATGAGGGCGTACCGTACGCTCGAGCACCACATGCAGGACCCGGTGGACAGCGTCCAGGAGATGATCCGCGAATCACTGGACCGTCTCCGGAGGGGAGGCGGTTGAGAAGGGGGGATCGGATTCCCGATCCCCAGCCGGTCCGGAAAAGAGGCGTATGACGTACCCTTAAATATGGCAGCGTACCACCTTTTTTGATGGGATCGGGCTCCCGTATCAGGAACTGGCTCATGTTTTACCTGATCTGCCTGGTCGGGCTCCTCTGGGCAACGTTTCTCCTGGCCATGGGCGGCTGGTTCTGGGTCTCGATCTGGGTGGTCCTTGCCGTCGTCGGCATGAACATCCTCATCCTGATACTCCGCTTCCGGTAGCGGATTTGATCCTCAGTTCCTGAAAGGAATCCCTGCCCTTATCACATGAAAGGGCAGATCCCATGGCAGGTGAAGAGGTTTCATGGCAGGAGACACCGGTTCCGGTAAGATACCGATCTTTGTGGTCGCACGCGGGAAGGTGGAGGTGGTGGAGCGCATCCGGCGATCGGATGAGGAATGGCGCCGGCTTCTTCCCCCGGTCTCCTATGCGGTGGCCCGCGGGCAGGGGACGGAACCGGCATTCACCGGCCGGTACCATGATTTCCACGGGGATGGCATCTACCGGTGCATCTGCTGCGGGACCGACCTCTTCGATTCACGGGCCAAGTTCGAATCCGGCACAGGATGGCCCAGCTTCACCGCACCTGTCGCACCGGCGAACGTCGCCCTCCGGACCGACACGAGCTACGGGATGGAACGGACCGAGGTGCTCTGTCCCCGGTGCGATGCCCACCTGGGGCATGTCTTTGACGATGGCCCGCCACCCGCGGGAACACGGTTCTGCATGAACTCGGCTTCCCTTCTCTTCGTACCACGGGATCAACTCGGGTCATGCGACTGATGAAACCTGGCACGCTCAGGGCGCGGGACGGGCCAGGACCAGGTAGTGGTACGGGCCGCAGTCCTGCAGTGACAGCCGGTGGAAGCCGGCGTCCCGGATCATTGCCATGGCGTGCTCCGCGGAGAACCGCTTCTCCAGCGGGGGGCCAATCCTCATCTCCCGGGCGTGCCAGTCCAGATCGGCCAGGATTCCCGTATCACGCACCATCCTACGGGCATTCCTGAGTACCCGTTCGGGATCAGCAAAATCGTGCAGGCAGATCCCGAAGAAGACCACGTCCCCGCAGCCGGAACAGAGAAGCGTTTCTTCTGCAGGCCCTGCCTGCGCGGTCACCCATGACAGTCCTGCCGTCTTCGCATGCTCCCCAAGGCGGCTGACCGCTTCCGCATCCGCATCGATCCCGCAGACACGGCCCGAGGGTCCGACCTTTCCGGCGGCAGGCAGGGCAAAATACCCCTCGCCGCATCCCACGTCAAGAAACGTCCAGCCGGGTGCGACACCGATAGCATCCAGCACGCGGCCGGGATCCTGCCAGCGCCGCCGTTCGGGATCATCCGGAGGAAACCTTCTGTGTCCCATCTGCCAGCCCCGTAGGGAAGTGCGCGGTATGGCATCATCAGGCATGCGCTTGACACCCCACAGATCAATAACCAACTGAGAAAGTTAATGAGAATTATTAATTACTCTCATATAGCCTCTGTTCATTGATATAATGCCTAATAAGAGTTTTAGAAGATTTTCAACAGTTTTATTAGCAGGGTTGAAATCGATTAACATATATAGTTGTATAGAAAATTGTAATGTGCAGACACGGACAGTGACCAACAATGTCCCAAGTGAAAATCAAGCCCTGGGTCAGTGCTTCAGAAGTCGTGTATGCGATCAATGACATCGCGGAGGAGGTGGAACGCTTCAGGCGCCTCCCTGAGGAGACCCTGGAGCAGTATTCCATCATCGCCGCGATCTCGGACCGCGAGTTCAAGAACCTCTTCCTGAAGATGCTGCAGGAGCGGCGTCCCAAGGAGTACCCCAAGTTCCAGAACTACCTTGAACGCATGGCCGAAAACGGGCGCAAGTACACACGCGAGTACAGAGCACAGATGCGCATGATGTCGGCAAAGGTGGGAATGATGTACCACCTTTACGGGGGGGACCTTCCGGCGAAGAAGAAGGAAAGCGTTACCAACTGACCGGCCCCGCGACACCTTTCCTCCTTTCCCCTCACCTCCTCCTCTCCCGCCTTTCCTTGATACCATTCTTCCGAGCGAGAAACCGGGGAACAACAGCTTCCCATCTTGTGGTTCTTTCCCTCATGAAAACGGGAGGGGCGCTCCCCCCCCACCCGGTCCCTTCCCCTGATGAGGATAACATTCCCTGTCGGTATGGAACCGAATGTTCCGCATTTCCAATCACCCGG
>JAJRDC010000037.1 GCA_028678635.1 Methanomicrobiales archaeon | reverse complement strand
GGACTCCGGGTCAACCGCCAGGCTGCTGTTGTTACAGAGGACACCGGTCTCCAGCAGCTCCTTCATCCCGGGGACAGCGAGGGCTGCTTCGGTACCCCCATCCCTTTCGTTGATGAACTCCCCCCGCACGGAGTAGCCTTCCCCCGTAATCCTGAGGCAGGTTCCGCCCACGAGCACCCTCCTCACCGTCATCTCGTTCTTGGTGAGGGTTCCCGTCTTGTCGGTGCAGATGACGGTGGCGGCGCCCAGGGTCTCCACGGCAGGGAGGCGACGGATGATGGCGTGGTTGGCGGCCATCCGCTGGACACCCAGGGAGAGGGTGATCGTGAGGACCGCGGGGAGCCCTTCGGGGATGGCCGCGACGGCCAGGGAGACCGAGATGAGGAACATGTCGAAGGCGTCCAGTCCCTGGAGGAGGCCCATGAAGAAGGTCACGATGACGATGATGAGGGCGGCGGCGGTGAGCTGCTTCCCGAGGTAGTGCAGCTTCTTCTGGAGGGGTGTGTCCTCCTCCGGCTCCTCGGCCACCACCTTCGCGATCTTGCCAAGCTCCGTGTTCATGCCGGTGGTCGTGACGAGAGCTTTCCCCCGGCCGCGGGTGATCACGGTGCCCAGGAAGAGCATGTTCACGTGGCAGTGGATCGTGTCCTGCAGCTCGCAGATCCTTCCCGCGTCCTTCGGAACCGGCGACGATTCCCCGGTGAGGGCAGCCTCGTCCGCCTCCAGGGCCACGGTCTCTAAGAGTCTGGCGTCGGCGGGGACCCGGTCCCCCTCCCCGATGAGAATGATGTCGCCGGGGACCAGGTCGCGGGCATCGATACTTGCCTCGGCGCCCCCGCGGATAACCCGTGCCATGGGGGCGACCATCTTCTTCAGCGCCTCCATTGCCCTGTCGGCCTTGTACTCCTGAATGAAACCGATGATCCCGTTCAGGACGATGATAGCGAAGATGGCAGCCGCGTCCAGCCATTCACCAAGAAGGCCAGAGATCAACGCGGCGATGGCCAGTATCACGATCAGGAGGTCGGTGAACTGCCGGGCAAAGAGGAGGAGAAGGCTCTCCTTCTTCTGCTCCTGGAGGCGGTTCGGCCCGTGTTCGGTGAGGCGGGCTTTTGCCTCGGTCTCAGAGAGCCCCTGCGGCCCGGAACGGAGTACCTCCATGGCTCGTTCAATGGACAGGGTGTGGAACAATGATGGAACACCTCCCGGGTCGGCCCCGCCAGACAGATACCTGCCTTTTCTCCCCGGTGGCAGGCCTCCCAGCCCGGGGTGAGGCAGGGGGCCACGGCCTCATGGGACCCCCTGCGGCTGGCAGGCAGGAATCCGTCACGAAGTGAAATGGATCCCCTGATCAGGTAAGGGTTGTGATGGGGGGGTCTCCCGGGGGGCTCCTCCCCCGTTCCCTCCACGCCGCACACCCGTAGGGTATCCCTGATCCCTTATCATCCCCGGCGCCCTACCCTGAAATATCTCCAGCCGGGCGTTTGCTTCCCTCCCGGGGAGGGGCCGTGGGATCGCGGGAACGTCCCAGGGAGGGAAACCGGTGGCAGTCCCAATCGTTGCAAACGTGGTCCTGATCCTGGCGATCTCACTGCTCGTCGGGCTGCTCTGCACACGGCTCAGGATCCCGCCGCTCGTGGCATTCATCCTGACCGGGATCATTGCCGGGCCGTACGGGCTCTCCCTCGTCTCCACGACGGAGGACGTGGCTGTGCTCGCCGAGATCGGCATCGTGCTCCTGCTCTTCACCATCGGTCTCGAGTTCTCCTTCCACCGCCTCTGGGAACTGCGCAGGATGCTCTTTGTCGGGGGCCTGCTCCAGGTCTCCCTGACCTTTTTCGTCTCCTTTGCCATCGCCGTGCTCCTCGGCGTTCCCGTAGCCGAGGCGATCCTTCTGGGCTTCCTCATCTCCCTCTCCAGCACTGCCATTGTCCTCAAGATCCTGGACGAGCGGGGGGAGACGGGATCACCCCACGGGTCCCTCACCTTCGGGATCCTGCTCTTCCAGGATATCGCCGCCATCCCCATGATGATGGCCATCCCGTTCCTGGCAAGCCTTGCCTCTGCCGTGCCGGCGGTGACCCTCTCCGGCGAATCCCTGCTCGTCATGCTGGAGAAGGACTTCGTGATCGTGGTGATCCTGGTGGTGGCGGCCCGGTGGGGGGTACCCTGGCTCCTCTACAGGATCGCCCAGACCCGGAGCCGGGAGTACTTCCTCCTCCTCCTGCTCCTCATCTGTTTCGGGGTCGGATGGCTGGTCACCCTGGCCGGTCTCTCCCTCGCCATGGGCGCCCTCGTCGCCGGCCTCCTCATCGCGGAATCCGAGTACAGTCACCAGGCCATCGGATCGATCCTGCCGTTCCGGGACATCTTCCTCAGTTTCTTCTTTGTCTCGGTGGGGATGCTGCTCGACCTTGGGTTCCTCGGGACCCACCTGGGAATCGTGCTGGTCCTCATCGGCGGCGTGATCCTCTTAAAGAGCTTCACCGGGGCGGTGGTACCGGTGGTGCTGGGGTATCCCCTCCGGACCATTGTGCTGGTTGGCATCGCCCTGGCACAGGTGGGGGAGTTCTCCTTCATCCTGGCAGGGAGCGGGCTTGCCTACGGCATCCTCACACCCTCCACCTACCAGGCATTCCTGGCAACGGCCCTCGCCACCATGGCGGCGACGCCCTTCCTGATCGCATCCGGGCCGGGGATCACTGACTACCTCTGCCGGATCCCGCTGATCAGCCGGACCCTGGGGGCCCGGTGCCCGGTTGAACCGGTGGGATCGACCCGGCTCCGGGACCACCTGGTGATCATCGGGTTCGGCGTGACAGGGAAGAACCTGGCCCGGGCGGCGGCGCACGGCCAGATCCCCCACGTCATCGTGGAAATGAACCCGGAGACCGTGAAGAAGGAGCGGGCGGCGGGGATGCCCATCATCTTCGGGGATGCAACGAACGAGGCGGTCCTCCGGGAGGTGGCCATCACCGAGGCCCGGATCGCTGTCGTGGCTATCAATGACCCGGTCTCGGTGCGCAGGATCACCGATCTCTGCCGGCGGATGAATCCGAAGCTCTACCTGATCATCCGGACCCGGTACCTGAACGAGGTGAAACCGCTCCAGGAGCTGGGCGCGGACGAGGTGATCCCCGAGGAGTTCGAGACATCGGTGGAGATCTTCACCCGTGTCCTTTCCAAGTACCTGGTCCCTCGGGACCGCATTGAGGAGTTCATCTCCGAGATCCGGTCCGGCTCGTACCAGGTGCTCCGGAACCCGGCGGCCATCTCCTCTTCCCTCCCGGATCTGATCTACCGGGTCTCGGATGTCTCCATCCTCTCCTACACCGTCCACCCCGCGTCACCGGTGGCGGGGAAAACCCTGGGGGAGATCAACCTCAGGAAGGTCCACGGGATCCTGGTCCTCGCCGTGGTCCGGTTCAACGAGACCATCACGAACCCGGGAGGTGAGACCCGCCTGGAGCCCCACAACATCGTCGTGATCCAGGGAAC
>JAJRDC010000220.1 GCA_028678635.1 Methanomicrobiales archaeon | reverse complement strand
CCGTTCCCATGTGGGATGCATTGCCCTTTCGGGATGATGAACATGATGATGTCGCCGGCCGCTCACGCACTTTGGGGGATCAAACGGGGAGAAGTGCTCATGAAACGCTCCGGGGGGACCGGCCCCCGGCCATGCGGGTGCCCCCTGAGTGAGGATGGGTCGATCTTCGCTTTCCCCGGACTTTGCTGCGGGAGGGTGTCTGGACATGGTACAGGAGGGGGCCAGGCCCACCCGGCCCCTCCCCAGTGAGGATAGAACGCCATGTCGGTGTTTCGCCGAATTTCCTCCAATCCGGAACACCGGCGGGGGGTGCCCACGCGGCGGGGACGGCGAGCCCCCGAGAGCGTCCCACCAGACGTATTCAATGATCCCATGCACCGCAAATCAGAATGAGAAAAAGAACTGCAGACGGATGGGCTTGAGCGGATTCGAACCGCTGATCCCCGCCTTGTAAAGGCGGTATCCTAACCAGCTAGACCACAAGCCCGGGATCAAGGGTGGACATCGGCACCTCATAACAGTAACGCTGCGACTCATCTGAAGAAAGAGCCCGCACTCGCGATGGGAGAAACAGATCCGTCCCCAATCCCCGTCAACCGTGGGGGGCCGCCCACGCGGCGGGGGGCGGAGCCCCCCACAGGAGCATCTCACCAGAACAATAGGATTGTCCCCTTGAACTCACCACGAAAAGAAAAAAGATGATTCCACAGGGGTCAGGCGAGGCCGAAGGACTTCAGGGTGACCTCGGGGTTCAGAGCGCCCACGTGGTACACGACGCCCTCGGAGAGCTCGTTGATGACCACTTCTGCGGGGGAGAACAGGGAGGTGTCGATCTGGTAGAAGTCGAACTTGGCCTCCTTGAAGATCTCGTAGAAAGGTTTCCCGTAGCCCTTGGACTTGTTGGACGGGATCCTCTCCAGGTAATCCTTGATGTCGGGGGCCTTCATGGTCAGGTAGATGGACCCGTGATAGATGGTGGCATCGTTGGTGGACCCCATCGCCTTCGTGGCGTCCTTCTTCACCGGGGCGATGGGTGCCGTGCCGATGCCGGAGATGACCTTCCGGGTATCAAAGCCCAGCTCGTTCAGCTTGTAGATGGCGGTCTCGACGCAGCGGCCGGCCACCTGGATGGATCCCACGATGGAGGCGGTCGGGGCCACGACGGCACAGACGTTGCAGGCCTCCACCTCGCACTCCTCGGCGATCTTCTCCATCACTTCGCCGTTGGGGAGGTGGTCGCTCTCCAGGCAGATCACCGCGTACTCGAAGTCATCCTCGTAATCGATGACCTCGAAGGTGTGCTTGGGTTTCAGGGAGAGGGCCCGGGCCGGCCCGCTGCCCATGGCAAAGTAGTTGCCAACCTTCACTGTCCACCCCGCCTTCTGGGCCCCCAGGCAGGCGATGGACGGGAAATCCGTCCGGACCTCGATGAACGGCAGCGGGATGTTCTTGATCTTCCCCATCGTCGTGGTGACCTCGGCAAGTCCCCCCATGCAGATCTCGGTGAACATCTCTCCTGCCCGGTAGCCGCCCCGCGTGGAAATACCGCAGTCCACGATGCGGGCCCCGTTGTCCAGCTGATGGAACACCGCGTTGAACTCCTCCGGGTATTCCGCCAGTTCCTCAAAGAGGTTTAACGCCATCTCATTGACACTGAGCACCATGAAAATCCCAGCATCAGAAAGACTGGAGGAGCAAGGTGATAAGGATTGTTTTTCGGATCGTCGCACCACCCTCGCAGTTCGGGAAAAACCATGGTGGGATTCCCTTCCCGGGCACCGGTTTACCCGCC
Source organism: Methanomicrobiales archaeon (assembly GCA_028678635.1). The sequence goes on along the minus strand of JAJRDC010000220.1, from coordinate 2,236 downwards.
TGAGATCCTTGCGACCTTCCCACCTTTCGTCCTGGAACACTGCAATCAATAGTTAATTATTCTCGGTTAGTTTTTCCGTCGTCGTTAACCGGAAAAAATTTGCCAGTTGCGAAAACCGTTATATACGAACGACCCGCATGTGAAAATTTGTAGGGACAATGGCTGGGTGTGTATTTACTGGATGCTGGACCGGGAGGGAATTTCGCAGCCGGTGCACCCAGGCCGATGGATGAGTGTCCCCTCGACCAATTTCCACGACATGCGCAACGAAAATGGACGCAACGGCTTCGCAGGCTGCCGAGAAAGCCTGACAACGGTGAAACTGAGGTGCAACAAACATGTCAACGAAACAGTGGATGATCATCGGGGTCGCGCTGGCCCTCTTTCTCGTCGCTCCCGTAACAGCGGTGAACTGCGGGCTGAAGGGGATAGAAAATTCGCTGCCGGCCACGGCAACGATCCAGGCAGTGAACTTCCCCAATACGAATGCGTATTTTGACCTGAACATCTGGAATGACGGCATTCTGAATGGCCAGCGCCCCGCGTGGTGCATCGATGAGACGCATCAAATCAACATCGGGGTTACGTACTGCGCCGAAGTCTATTCAAGCTACGAATCGCTGCCGTCATCCCTGACCGGTGGCATAAATCCCCATATCGATAATCCTGAAAATCTGGATCTTATCAACTGGATTATCAACCAGAACTTCATCGGGCAGACGGGGCCTCAGGGCACCATCACTTCTGCCAACGTGCAGAACGCCATCTGGAACCTGATCGATGATGCGGGTTGTTCCTGTAACTGCGGCGTCGGCACGAACTGCGGGGCTATCGTTGCTGCTGCCCTTGACCCGGTTAATGGTGGCGAAGGCTTTGTTCCCGGGTGCGGTGACAAGGTAGCCATCATCATTGTACCGGTGGCGTGCGGAACCCAGACGGTCATTGGGCAGGTGGTTATCGCCCAGGTGCTCCTGACCGAACTGGGTATCTCCTGCGATTGTGATGACGGGAATGCCTGCACCACCGACATCTGTGACGAGACCACAGGTATCTGCGACTACTCTCCGTTGATCTGCGGGCCGGCTCCCAACTGCTTCACGGGCCCAGGTATCTGTGACACCACCGACGGGATCTGTGACTACTCTCCGTTGACCTGCGGGCCGGCTCCCAACTGCTTCACCGGTCCAGGTATCTGTGACACCACCGACGGGATCTGTGACTACTCTCCGTTGACCTGCGGTCCCCCGGGATTCTGCGAGGTAGGACCGGGTATCTGTGACACGTCGGACGGCCTGTGCGACTATCAACCGTTCGTCTGTGATTCTCCGCCCGGCGAGTGTTATCTGAGTCCAGGTGTCTGTGACCTGGCGGATGGATCCTGTGACTACGTGGTCGATATCGGCGCCCCGTGCGGTGACAATGGTATCTGCCTGGAGGACGGCACTTGCGAAGAAGAGGAAGAACCTACCGGTTGCACCTACACCCAGGGGTACTGGAAGACCCACACGCAGTATGATGTGAACAAGAAGGGGAAGTCGAAGGAGGATCCCACCTGGAACCTGATCCTGCCTGACGGTGAGGACACAGAGTTCTTCCTGAGCGGGCAGAGCTGGTACGAGGTATTCCAGACCGCACCATCGAAGAAGAACGGCGGAGCCTACTACTCCCTGGCCCACCAGTACATGGCAGCCGTGCTCAACACGCTGAAGCCTGATGCCGCCTCAACAACCCCGGATGTGGATGCGGCGATGACGGATGCATTGGTATTCTTCAATACGTACACCCCGACCAGCTGGCAGGGAGCGGTTGACCAGTCAATCATCACTGGCTACGCGGATACCCTGGAAGACTTTAACAGCGGAAGCATTGGCCCAGGGCACTGCGGCGATGAAGCTGCTGCTGACTGAACAGGATTTTGAAGACCCCCTCTTTTTTCCGGTTTCTTTTCCGGTTTCAGCGGATTCGGGTAATCCCGTGTCGCCGGGACAATGGAATCTCTGTGAGATACTGAAGAGCTCAGAATACTTCCATCCCCCATGAGCCTATTGCTTCCTTGCGGCGGGGGGATAAGAAAGGTCAGGGATATTCTTCACCACAAAAGAAGATCTACTTCAGGTACCCCAGCACCCGGTCCGGCTCGTACCGGAGGCTGATGACCCGGGTCCGGCCCTTGCCGTCCCGGTACTCCAGGTCCACGAGGCGCATGGCATCGAACTTCTTCACCACCTCGTAGAAC
>JAJRDC010000031.1 GCA_028678635.1 Methanomicrobiales archaeon | reverse complement strand
GGTACCGGCCGGGGCGGGCCGGGGTATTCGATTAAAGACGAGTTCAAGGCAGGCAACCGGAACGACCGTGGCACCATCGCCATGGCAAACGCGGGCCCGAACACCGGCGGGAGCCAGTTCTTCATCAACGTGGTGAGCAACAACTTCCTGGACGACCGGCACCCGGTCTTCGGCCGGGTGGTGGAGGGCATGGACGTGGTGGACCGGATCTCCAAGGTGACTACGGGCGCCGGGGATCGGCCGGAGACCGAAGTGAAGATCATAAAGGCGGTCCTGATCTGAACGGCTGCCGCGGATGGCAGTACACTCTCTTTTTCCTCCAGACTTTTCGTAAAAATCCCGCGGGCAACCGGCTTCCCCCCCGGGAATCGTGGGGTGGCGCGGTGGCAGGCTGATGGTCTATGCCCGCCGGAACATCCCGTCCAGCTGGTGCCGGGTCAGGGCCACCATCGTGGGCCTGCCGTGGGGGCATGTGTAGGGATTGGAGGTGCGGGAGAGCTGCCGGATCAGCCGCTGGCTCTGCTCGGGAGTGACCGGCACCCCGGCCTTCACCGCCGAACGGCAGGCAATGATCCGGATCACCCGTTCCTCGGTGGTCACCGACGGATCTTCCGCGTCGGTGAGGAGATCGCCGAGCACCTCGTGGATGAGGGAATCATCACCGGTCCTCCCGAGGACCACGGGAACGGCCGTCACGGCAAAGGTGTCCTTCCCGAACTCCTCCAGGACCAGGCCCTGCCGGCCGAGCGCCGGAAGAAAGGGCCGGAGCGCCTCCGTCTCTCTCGGTGATTTCCTGATCAGCACGGGCGCCAGCAGCTCCTGGCCCTTCTCCCCGGCGAGGCGCTTCTCCCTGAGCTGTTCGTACATGATCCGTTCGTGGGCCGCGTGCTGGTCGATGAGGATCAGGCCGCCATCCGGGGTCCGGGCCACCAGGTAGACATCCCCCACCTGCCCGATGACCTCCATCGTCGGGAGGGGGACCCGTTCCTCTGCAAGACCGGTCGGGAGCTCAGTCTGGCGGAGCTGCTGCTCGGTGAACCGCCTGGCCCTGAGGGGGAACTCCTCCCGCAACGGTGCAGGTTGCGGGATCGCCGCCGGCACCGTGATAGCGGCGGATGGGACCCGGAACGGCACTTCGGCCGCGGCGGGCGGCGCCGACGGGATCAGGTCCTGCCCCCTCAGGGCTCCGGCCACGGCCCCTGCCAGGTGCTCCAGCAGGTCCTGTTCCCCGGAAAGCCGAACCTGCCGTTTCGTGGGGTGGACGTTCACGTCCACCCAGGCGGGATTGAGGGCGAGATCCAGGAAGACCACGGGGTACCGGTGGGGCGGGAGAAGGGTCCCGTACCCGTTCCGGATCGCCCGGATCATCTGCCGTGAATAGACCGGGCGGGCATTCACCGAGAGGAACACCTGGTACGGGTGCAGGCGGTGCTCTGAGGGTTTCGAGATGAAACCGGTGATCCGGAACTCACCTCCCGCAGAGGCGACCGGGACCAGCTCCCGGGCCAGGCCGGTGCCGTGGATAGCGGCAATGGTGGCCAGGAGATCCCCGCTCCCGTCTGTCATCAGCCGTTCGGTGCCGTTGTGGACCAGGCGGAAGGAGACAGCGGGGTGACACAGGGCGAGGGCCTCGACAATACCGGCGATATGAGACAGCTCTGTGGAAAGCGTTTTTATGAATTTCCGCCTGGCGGGGGTGTTGTGGAACAGGTGCTCCACCGTGACCGCAGTCCCCGGCGGCCCTGCGGCCACACCCTCCTCCCGCACCTTCCCCCCTTCCACCACCACCCGGTACGCCTCGCCGGTGCCGCTGCCTGCAGGCCGGGTGACCAGGGTCACCCGGGAGACGGAGGCAATGGATGAGAGGGCTTCCCCCCGGAATCCCAGCGTCAGGGCCCGGTCCAGGTCCTCCAGGCTCCGGATCTTGCTCGTGGCATGGGGGTGGAAGGCGAGCCGTGCATCCTCCGGGACCATCCCGCTGCCGTTGTCCGTGACCGTGATGCCGCGGATCTCTCCTTTTGCCGACTGGACGTCGATGGTGATCCGGGTGGCCCCCGCGTCCAGGGAGTTCTCTGCCAGTTCCTTCACCACCGAGGAAGGCCGCTCCACCACCTCGCCGGCTGCGATCTGGTTCACCGTGAGGGGATCAAGGATCCGGATCATGGGAACCGGGTTCATGCATCAACCCCGTCCCCCTTCTTCAACGCCTCCTGCAGCTCGTGGAGGGCGTTCAGGGCGGCAAGGGGGGTCAGGGTGTCCAGGTCCAGGTCCCTGATACGCACGAGGAGCGGGTGTTCCCCGGTATCCCGGGCCGGTTCATCGATGAGGAGCATCTGGGTGTACCGTGCACCACCCCCTCCCTTCCGGCCCTCCTCCTCGGCCAGTTCCTTCAGGATCTCCCCGGCCCGGTCCAGCACCTTCGGGGGGACCCCTGCCAGACGTGCGACGTGGATCCCGTAGCTCCGGTCCGTGGCACCGGGGATGATCTTGCGCACAAAGACCACCCCGTCCTTCGTGTCCCGTACGGTGAAGTGGAAGTTCCTGACCCTGGGCAGGGTGGCCTCCACATCCACGATCTGGTGGAAGTGGGTGGCAAAGAGTGTCCTGGGTCCCCGAAGACCCTTCCCGTGCAGGAACTCCAGCACCGCCCGTGCCAGGGAGTACCCGTCCAGTGTTGAGGTCCCGCGGCCGATCTCGTCCAGGATCACCAGGCTCCGGTCCGTGGCATGGTGGAGGATGTGGGCCAGTTCCAGCATCTCGACAAGGAACGTGGACTGCCCCCGGGACAGGTCGTCAAAGGCTCCCACCCGGGTGAAGATCCGGTCGGCGATCCCCACCCGGGCATGGGCGGCAGGGACAAAGGACCCTGCCTGGGCCATGAGAACGATGAGCGCGGTCGCCCGCATGTAGGTGGATTTCCCGGACATGTTGGCGCCGGTGATGACAAGGATCTGCTCCTTCCCGCTGTCCATTGCGGTATCGTTGGGCACAAACCGACCCTTCATCCCCTGTTCCACCACAGGGTGCCTCCCCTCCCGGATCAGGAGGGTCCCCGTGGTGTCCGGGACGGGCCGGACGTACCGGTTCGCCACCGCCACGTCGGCGAGGGCGGCCGCGAGATCAATGGTGGCGATCCCGGCTGC
>JAJRDC010000124.1 GCA_028678635.1 Methanomicrobiales archaeon | reverse complement strand
GAACTTGGCGTGCTCCCTTCCCTCAATCTCCATCAGGTACGTGATATCGCGGTTGAACTCTGCCACCACAAATCCCAGTTTTATGGCCATGTCCGTCCTCCTCCGGGTATTTCTCCCTTGCTCCATATAAACCCGGCCGCCGCACACCACGCGGTTTTCAAAGATCGATGTGTGTCGGGGGTCCCCCATCTGTGGTGTAGTACTGAGACGCTCTCGGGGGCTCACCGCCCCCGCCGCGGCCCACGTCGGTATTTCAGCTCATCACCTCTTATCAGACTCCCCGAAGTGATGCGTACTGGTGAGACGCTCTCGGGGGCTCCGCTGCAGCTCCGCCCCCGCCGCGTGGGCACCCCCGCCGGTCGATTGGGACTGAAGCGGCTCCCCGGTTCCAGGACCGATATGGAGGTCTATCCTCATCGGGGGTGGGCGGTGGGAGGGGGCGAGCAGCCCCCTCCCGTACCATGTCCCGGACCGGCCGGTATCTGAGATTCAGAAAAACCGCGGATTATCCCCATGCTCAGCGGGAGGAGGAGACCCCCTCCCGGTCCCTCCCCCGTGAGAATAGTTGATCGTTCGGGATACTCAGGAGGAGAGAACCGGACCGGCCTATTCCCTCGCCGGCCCGGCGTCCGGGAATCCCTGCCGCTGGCCGGAGCCGGCCAGCTTCTCCAGCTCCTTCGGCCGGGTCAGGAGGAGCACCGCGTTCACCGCGTGCTCCCGGGTCCGCTGCTCCGCGAGCCAGGCCAGCTCCTTCCCGTCCTTTGCCTCGTCCTCGTGGACGAAGACCTCGATGATGTGGGTATTCGTGAGGATCTGCACCTGGATCAGGCCCTGTGAGGCCTCATGGGCGCACCACTTGTCCTTCTCCACCCCGCCGGGCATGCCGAGAGCCATCACCAGGTTGCACTTCCGTTCCTCGATCAGCTTCTTGCAGGCCACCGGGAGGTCCTTGATCCCGGGCACCGTGTACCGCTCGGTGACTATCGACGCGTGCTTTTTAATCTCGTCGATGGCGATCCTCCCCATGTTCACCCGGGCAAAGGTGGTGTCAGCGATCCCGATCTTCATGCCAGCTTCCCGGCAGCGGCTGCAACGCCGCTCGCCTTTACCTTCCAGCCGGCCTTCGCAAGGCCGTATTCTGTCGCGCCCAGCGCCGCCAGGATCTCCGGAGCGCCCACCGCCCCCATGTGGCCGATCCGGAAGATCTTCCCCTTCAGGGCGTCCTGCCCGCCTGCGATCTCTATCCCGAGGCCCTTCACCGCGCTGCGCAGCTCCTTCTCCGGGACACCTGCCGGGACGTTCACCGCCGTCGCGGTGTTGGAGTACGTGTGGTGGGCGTCCACCTTCGGGAAGAGCGTGAGGCCCCATGCCCCCACCGCCGCCCTGACGGCGTCCGCCATCTTCCGGTGCCGGGCGATCCGCGCCTCCACGCCCTCGGCCTCGGCGATGAGAAGTGCTTCCCGGAGCGCGAGGAAGAGCGCCACCGCCGGGGTGTAGGGGGTCTCCATGGGGGAGTTCCCGGCGCTCTTCCGGTAGGCCGCCAGGTCCAGGTAGTAGGGCCTCCGCTCGGAAAGCATGTCCCAGGCCTTCTTCGAGACCGAAATGGCGGAGAGGCCGGCCGGTGCGGCGAAACACTTCTGGGACCCCATGAAGGCCACGTCCACGCCCCAGGCATCCACCTTCACCTCGTCCCCGCCGATGGAGGTGATCCCATCCATGATGACGAGCGCACCGGCCTTCTTCGCCATCCTTGCGATCTCGGGCGCCGGATTCCTGATCCCTGCCGAGGTCTCGTTGTGCACGAAGGTGACCATCTCGGCCCCCGCTGCGAGCGACTTCTCCAGCCCGGCAAGATCCAGGGGCGTGCCCCATTCGCTGTTCAGCACCTGCACGGTGCCGTACCGCTGCCCGATCTTTCCCAGCCGCTCCCCGAACTTGCCGTTCACGAGGGACACGATCTTCCGCCCGGCCCCGAAGTTCCCGATGGCTGCTTCCATGGCAGCGGTGCCGGATCCGGAGAGAACAAAGAGGTCGTTCGTGGTCCCGAAGTACATGCGGAGCACGCGGACGATGTCGGCGTACACGGCCCCGAACTCGGCGCCCCGGTGGTTGATGGCCTGGCGGAGCATGGCGTAGCGGACGCGCTCGGGCATCGGCACCGGCCCGGGGATCATCAGGAGAGGTTCCTTTTCCATGGGGATCAACTCTGTAATAGTGCGGGGAGAATATGGACGCGGGGGGAGAAGAAGGTTGCAGGTGAGCGTTTCATGAAATTGAGCAGGGGTTCGCATACGAAAAGAAAGAAGGGAAACAGGAGACGTGGATCCCCCGCCCCCGCATGCACCTGGTGGGAGGAACTCCATCCGTCCCGTGACTACTTCCAGATCCACCCGATGATGCCCTGGTTGTTCAGCTCCTGGCTGGCAACCTCGCGTAACCTTTCCTGCTCCTGTTCCATTTCCTGAACCCTCTCCCGCAGTACCTCCTTTACCTGTTCACTGCAGGTGGTACAGGAATCGACGAAACTGCGAAGCTCCGCGATCCTCTCCTCAGTCAGGTTTATCTCCCGTTCCAGCTCCAGGGCGGCCTGGTCATCGCCGCCGACAAGGAACTTCACCACAGTTTTCCTGGAACGGATCCGGGTCTCCGCCCGGGTGGTGACCCGGACCGAGTCATCGATCTCGGTTTCAATCTCGGAGAGATCCCTCCCATGCGTGTCGTTCAGTTCACGTACCTGGCGGAACG
>JAJRDC010000070.1 GCA_028678635.1 Methanomicrobiales archaeon | reverse complement strand
CATTTACGTCATCCAGAACGCCGCTGCACTCATCTGGGGGGACGAGCGGCAGGTTCTCACCAGCCCCTACCAGACGATCACGATCCCGCTGGGACCCATCCAGATGCCAGTGGACTATCTCATCATCATCATGGTCACGGGACTGATTCTCGTCGGGCTCACGCTCCTCCTTAAGAAGACGAGCCTGGGGAAGGCCATCCGGGCTACCAGCCAGAACCGGAAGGGTGCCCAGATCGTGGGGATCGATGTGGAGAGGATGGACATGATCACGTTCGGGATCGGGGCCGGTATCGCCGGCGCCGCCGGGACCCTCTGGGTGGTCAGCGGCCAGGTCTTCTCCCCCTACATCGGCTCCATCCCGGCCATCAAGGCATTCGCCATCATCATCCTGGGAGGCCTGGGGAGCATTCCCGGTGCCATCATCGGGGGCCTGATCTATGGCATCGCCGAGAACGGGGCGGCCTACTTCCTGGGAGGGGCCTGGAAGGACGCCATCTCGTTCCTGATCCTGATCGTGGTCCTGATCTTCCGGCCCACGGGGCTCTTCGGGGAATCGGGGGAGTAAGACAGTGCTGGGCAGGATCTCCTGGATTTCCATCGGGATCGCGCTGGCCATTGCCGTGCTGTTCCCCCCGCTGTCCGGCATGAGTTTCCACGTCCTGAACGTGGCCATCATCATGCTGATCTTCATCCTCTTCTCCTCTGCCTGGAACTTCCTGGCCTACTCGGGCCAGGCATCCCTGGGGCATGCCGCCTTCTTCGGTATCGGTGGGTATATCTCCACCATCCTCGCACGTTCCGCCGGTTACGCTTCCTTTGCCACGATCCTTGTCGGGGGCTGTGTGGCCGCCTTCGTCGGGTTCCTGCTGGGGCTCACGTGCGTGCGGCTGAAGGAATGGTTCCTGGCCATGGTGACCTTCGGGTTTGCCGTGATCCTGCAGGTGGTGGTGGCCACCACCCTGTCGGAGACCACCGGCGGCTGGGATGGGATGATCTCTCCCCGGCTGATCCCCATCTCCGTCGACAATTACCTGGTCATCGAATACTACGTGATCCTGGCGGCAACCATTGTCTCCATTGTCGCCATTTACCTGATCATCAGGTCGCGGGCCGGCCTTGCCTTTGCCGCCATCCGGGAGAACGAGGTCGAGGCCCAGGCGGCCGGGATCAACCCGGTCAGCTGGAAACTCATTGCCTTCACCATCTCGAGTTTCCTGGCCGGGATCTCCGGTGCGCTGATGGTGCACCACATCGGGTTCATTTCCCCCGAGGTCTTCAGTGCCGAGAACTCCTTCTGGCCTGTCATCTACTCCATCTTCGGGGGCCTGGGCACCATCAGCGGGCCTATCATCGGCACCACGATCCTGACGATCGTCTGGGATGGGCTCAAGGAACTGGGCCTCACCTACGAGCGGTTCATCATCATCGGTCTGTTGCTTATCATCGTCGTGATCTTCCTGCCGCGGGGGCTGGTGTCGCTCCCCGAGAAGATCCGGGAGCGGCGGGCCCAGCGGAAGAAGGAGTGAGGCACTTCGTTCCTGTGGGGATCTTTTTTCATCGGTGCCGGCAGGAGGGGGCTGCTCGCCCCCTCCCGCCCCCTTCCCACGACGAGAGGATAGCCTGAGTCGTGGATTTTCCCGAAAACCGACGCGGTGGTCCCAATCAACCGCGGGGGGGACGCCCAAGCGGCGGTGGGCGGAGCCCTCCAGGAGCGTCCCAGCAGCAGTCTGCGGATTGAGGACACCGGTCCACTTCGGTAAGAGACAACCTCAGGAGCCGCAGCCGTTGCCGCGTCCTCAGATGCCGAGGTAGGCTTTCTCGATGTGCTCGTCCCGTAGCAGGTCCCGGGAGGATCCGGAGGTGATGATCCTGCCGTTCTCCAGGACGTAGCCACGGTTGCAGAGCTCCAGGGCATGCCGGACGTTCTGCTCGAGCAGAAGGATGGTCATCCCCTCGCGTCCCAGGCGCTCCAGGGTGGTGAAGACCTGGGTGACCAGGGCGGGGGAGAGGCCGCTGGAGGGCTCATCCAGGATCAGGAGGTGGGGACGGGACATGAGGGCCCTCCCGATGGCCAGCATCTGCTGCTCCCCCCCGCTCATGGTACCGGCCAGCTGGCGTTTCCGCTCGGCAAGGATCGGGAAGAGGCCATGGACGTACGAAAGGGTTGTCCCGTCATCCTCCCGCCCAAGGGCTCCCAGCTGGAGGTTCTCCTCCACCGTCATCTTCGGGAAGATCTCCCGGCGCTCGGGGACCAGGGCGAGACCGGCGTGGAAGATCCGGTGGGACGGCCATCCAAGGATCTCCTCCCCCTTGAACCGGATGGATCCCTCTGCCTTCCGGTTCAGGCCGATCAGGGTCTCCACCACCGTGGTCTTCCCCGCCCCGTTGGGGCCGATGAGGGTGACGAGTTCCCCTTCCTTCACCGACAGGTCCACTCCCCAGAGGATCTGCATGGTCCCGTGCCACACGTCCAGGTGTTTCACTTCCAGCACGGTGCCGTCACCCCTAGAACGCGTCCATGTCACCCAGGTAGGTGTCAATGACGCGCTGGTTGTTCGCCACCTCGTAGGGTTTGCCCTCGGCGATCTTCTCCCCCCGGTCCAGGACCACGATCCGGTCCGAGACCCCCATGATCACCCGCATCACGTGCTCGATGATCAGGATGGAGATCCCCTGCTTCCGGATCTCCCGGATGAGGCCCACCGCCTCGTTGCTCTCCGTCGGGTTGAGACCCGTGGTCAGCTCGTCCATGAGAAGGAGCGAGGGCCGGGAGGCCAGCGCCCGGGCCAGCTGCACCCGCTTTAACTCCACCACGTTCAGGTTCCGGACCGGCGTTCCCGTCTTCTCCAGGGGGAACCCCACGAACTCCAGGTGGTTCTCGGCCTCGTGGGTGGCATCGGAGAGGCTCTTTTTCTCGTCATCCCCGAACATGGCCGAGGCGGTGACTGATTCCAGCGCCGTGAGGTTGGGGAAGGAAAGGGCGATCTGGAAGGTCTGGGAGATTCCCTTCCGGCAGATGGCGAAGGGTTTTAAGCCGGTGATCACCTCGCCCCGGAATGTCACGGTGCCGGAGGTGGCCGGGACCACCCCTGAGATGATGTTGAGGAGCGTGGTCTTCCCGGCACCGTTCGGGCCCACCAGGCCCAGGATCTCATCCTCGTGGACCGTGAGATCCACGCCTTTCAACGCCGTGAGGCCGCCGATCTGCTTGGTCACCCCTTTCGCTTCCAGGAGCACCGGTGCTATGCTCTCCCCTGCCACGCCTAGAGTCTGTGAGGGCTGGGTGATAAGGGTTTGGAGATGGCCTCCCGCGGTCTGGCAGATTTTGTCCACTGACGGAATCCATTTATAGACGCGGGCACAAGGGGCGATGGCATACGGGGTGAACGCACGATGCCTGCAGCGAAGAGAGGGGAGA
>JAJRDC010000139.1 GCA_028678635.1 Methanomicrobiales archaeon | reverse complement strand
CGGTGCCACCGGAGGTCCCGTTCGGGGGTCTCAAAGAAAGCGGCATCGGGAGGGAAAACGGGATCCAGGCCCTCTCGCGCTGGACCCGGAGCCGGACCCTCCTCCTGGCGTGGTAGCCTCTCGAGAAGGGGTTGTTCACAGGGCATATTGCTCCGGACGCTCCTTCTGCCACCCACTAAGGAGCGGTGATGCGTGGCTCTCCCATGTCGGCATCCGGCAGGATCTTGTACTGGTGAGACGCTCTCGGGGGGCTTCCGCCCCCCCCCGCCGCGTGGGCCTCCCCCCGCGGTTTCTCCCGATCGCTGGGCGTCGGTGGTGAGATATGGCAGGACTATCCTCTCGTCATTGGGGAGGGACCGGGAGGGGGCGAGCAGCCCCTCCCGCAGCATATCGGGTACTCCCCACTTCACCCCATCCGCGGGTGCGGCCGGTTACGCTTAAGCCTGCGCACGGATCACCTCCCTCCATGGACCGGGTGATGGATCGGATCCTGGGGAAAGAGGTGAAGACACCCGGGGGCACTTTCACGCTCACCCTGGACCGGGAGGATCTCTCCGCCCTGTATCCGGGAATGGTCCGTTATACGCTCCAGGCCATGCATGGCGGGAAGACGGTCGCCCTCTTCCGGACCAGCAATTACGAGTACTCCCCTACGGTCCCCTACACCGCGGAGTCCGTGGCCCGGCAGAGGATGGAGGAGTGGGCCAGGCTCCTGCAGGAAAAGCCCAGCCTGTTCCAGGAGCAGCACGCCCATGACGGGACACTGACTGAGGTCCCCCTGGTCCCCGCGGATGCGGTGATCATCCAGGGGAGCCCCCGGCCCGACGGCAACTGCAGCATCATGGCCGGCTGGGCGGCGGAAGCGGCCCGGGAGGCGGGATCGATCCCACGGGTGGTCTACCTGGATGACCTGGTGATCCACCCCTGCATCGGCTGCTACCGGTGCTACAACTATGGTGAGTGCACCTTCGATGATGACATGGGGGGTATCCTCGCCACCCTCCGGGGAGCATCCCTCCTTGTGATCACCTCACCTGTGTACACCAACACGGTGCCGGGAGGGCTCAAGATGTTCCTGGACCGGTGCCAGGCCTACCATGCCCGGCGCAGCCTTTTTCTCCCGGATCACCCGAAAGCCGGGCTGCTCCTCTCAGTTGCCGGGCGGAAGGGGAAGGCCAACTTCACCTGCGTGACAAAGGTCGTCTCCTCCTTCTTCCGGAACCTGGGAATTGTTCCCTCACCCGAGGTGCTCATCGACTCCATTGACCGGATCCGGGACGTGCGTACCGTCGCGGGTCTGGAAGAGAGGGTCAGGCATGCGGTGCGCGAATCCCTCCGTACCGGATTGGAGTCCCGCGGGAAAGGTTGATGCGCGCCAGCCTCCCCCTCCGGCCTCCTTTTCACCGATTCAGTCCGGGCAGGCGGGATCTCGGGAATAGGCTTAACCGTTGGGCCGGTGCACGTATGAGCTGCAAGTCAGGGCGCGTGAACCCGAATGGAAGGAATCGCAGGACATCACAAGGTGTACAGCCGGAAATGCCCCATCTGCGGGAAGGAATTCCAGACCCCCAATCCCAAGCTGATCTACGATACCAACCTCTGTTCCCGCAGGGGCCGGAAGGCAGGGAAGACCTCCCGGCCGGCTGCCTAGATCGTTACCCTCTTTTTTCCCCGGATTTCCCTCTCAGAGCCGTCAGCCTCATCAGCCGGAAGCACAAGAGGACAGATGGTGACGCCGCATGAAATCCTGCGCGCTCCTTGTTCTCCTGGCTGTTCTCCTGGCCACGGTTGCCGGCTGTACCGGGGGACCTGGGACCGGAAAGGCTACCCTGCAGGGGCAGGTGACCATCGGGCCCCTGTGCCCGGTGGAACGGCCGGACCGGCCCTGCCTCCCCACCCCTGAGACCTATGTCGCCCGGAAGGTGGTGGTCTTCCGCCCTGACGGGGCGACGGTGGTCACGACCGTCCCGCTGAACCAGACCGGATACTACCGGGTGAACCTGGACCCTGGCACCTACGTCGTGGACATCAACCACGCAGGGATAGACAGGAGCCCGGATGTGCCCCGGACGGTGATTCTCGATCGCGGGGAGACCGTGACCCTGGATATCGCCATCGATACAGGGTTACGGTAGCCCGCGCTCCCCCTCCTTTCGGGCGCTCGCTCCTGCCGCAGAGGGAAGCGGTGTGAGCCGCGGGACCGGATCCGGGCTTCCGGATCCCCGCCGCCATCAGGCCGGGTACCCCACCGGCATCAGGTACCGCGGGACCTCGCCCTCCTCGAGGCCGGCCGCCGCCGCTACCTCCGCATCCAGGAATGCCCCGATAGCCACGGTGACCAGGCCCAGGGACTGGGACTGCAGGTACACGTTCTGGGAGGCGTGGCCGGCCTCCATGTCCACGTACCGCATTCCCCGATCCCCGTACTTCGCCGTGGTCCGGGCCGGGACGGCGGCGATGATGAGAACCGCCGGGGCTTCCCGCACCGCAGCCTGGTTCAAGGCCGCGGAGGAGAGGACCCCACGGATGTCCCCCTCACGGACCGGGAGCAGGGAATGGGACCCTGGCCGGTAGCGGTACACCCCGCTGCCTAAGCCCTCCACGTCGCCTACTGCGACAAGGACCTCCAGCGGATACAGGGCTCCGGCAGAAGGGGCGGTCCGGTATCCCTGGGAACCGGTGA
>JAJRDC010000319.1 GCA_028678635.1 Methanomicrobiales archaeon | reverse complement strand
TACCATCCTGAGAACCTCCGGCAGGAGGGGGCAGGCCTCCACTCCCGGCCCCTTCTCACGGCGAGAGGATAGTCTGTTATTGGATACAACCTCCCGAGGCTGCACCAATCCGGATCAACCGCGGAGGGCGCCCCCCGCGGCGGGGGGGGGCGACAGCCCCCCAGGAGCGTCTCACCAGTATGCATATAATCGAAGGAAGTGACATGGTGGAATCAACAGGATCATCCGCATCCGGAGCGGCGCGGGTCAGCGCAGGGTGGTCACGTTCCCGGATGGAGCCGGAGGGCTGAGATCATTTCCCTCCTGGACGGAGGCGCTGCCGGGACGGGTATCGTCGTCGCCCTCGCCCTCGTCCTCAACGATGGAGAGGTCCCATTCCTCCTCGTCAAACTCGAGGACCCCATCGCCTCCGCAGACCGGGCAGGGCAGGGTCCTTTCATGGGCGCATCCCAGGCGCACCCATTCCTCCGCGTCCTCGCATTCCTCCTCCTCGGGGATACAGAAGTGCTGGCGGGCAGCCGCGGACGTCATCTTCTGGCAGATCTCGTACTGGAGGTTGGGGACTTCGCCGCTCCCCTTGCACCGCCGGCAGGTGAGGACAATCATGCTCCAGGTTTCCCGGGAAGGATCTGCGGGAGCGGTGAAAAGGTTTATGGGACGGTGCCCGTGTATATCCCCGTGGTGAGATCCATGAAGGATGCCGAACTGAAAGCCCTCATCAAGGATATCCCGGCCGCCGCCCTAAAGGACGAGGTGAAGAAACGGGGAATCAAGATGGGGCGCTGCCCCACGAAGGCGGACTATGCAAAGAGCCTCCCCGAGGATGTCGTAAAAAAGCTTGCAAAGAAGTGAAGGAAGAGAGAGAAGAACTGTCTCCCCCGTCCCGCGGGGGCTGGCCGGGAGGGGATCGTCTGTCCTCCCCCTTACGCCCGCGCCTTCCGCGGCTTCCCCTTCCACTCTCCTTTCAGCTCGGGGTAATTCCTGAGGATCTTGGAGACCGTGGACCGGCTTACGGAGAAGTCCTTGCAGATCCTGCCGATGGTGGTCCCTGCCCTCCGGGCCGAGATCAGGGAACGTATCTGGCTGTCGGTGAGGGCCTTCGGCCTTCCGATCCGTCCTTTTCCTGCCGCTTTCTTTCCCCTGAGCCCTGCGCTCTTCCGTGATGTCCCTGCACGGGCGGTCTCCATGAAGGCGAGGAACGACCGGATGGCATTCCGCCGGAGCTCGGGTTCGTCCCGGTAGCCGATGAAGTCTCCCTCCGCGAAGTGCACCACCCTGTCTTCGTCGGTGAAGCGCCGCAGTTCCGCCAGGCCGTCGGGAAGGATCTTCAGGAACTCCTTGAGGGAGAAGAAGATCAGGTGATCCGCCTTCCCGTCAGATGAAGCCTCGGTGAACTCCAGGTAGGTATCCGACGGCTCTCCTGCCGTCATTCCGTCGGTTTCATCGTGGAAAATCCTGGTGATGGCAAAATGGTATTTGCAATAATTCTCCACGATCTCCTTCTGCCGTTCGAACTCCTTCCTTTTCCTTGTTCTCAAATAAACGACAGCATCTTTCTTCATGCACAGGGGCGTGGGTTCCGGGGTTATTTATGCATTACGAAAATTAACGAGCTGGTATTTTGTAACAATAAGAATCCGATAAATACCTTTGCCTTGTTGAATTCAGCAATAATTTACTGAAAATATAATTTGTGACATTCCCTCTGTGCCGCCGCCAATCCCGCATCACCGGAAGCCCCGGGCGGGGTCGCCGGAGTCCCGGTTCCGCATTTCCCATAAAAAGCCTGATCCGGGATTCAGGACCGTTTCCGGTCCCTGGAGTCCCGTGTCTCGCGCCACCGCTCCATCACCTGGGAGCCCTCCAGGAAGACGAGGCCATGCTCCCGGGCGTACCGGAGGGCATCCTCCTTCCCGAGGGCAAGGCCGGTGGTGTCATCCAGCATCTCGCAGACGGTGACGGCAGGTGTGATCCCGGCGAAATCAGCAAGGGCGATGGAGAGCTCTGTCTGCCCGCAGCGCTGGTCCAGGAGGTCGTCGGCAGCCCTGAGGATCGCAACGTGGCCCGGGGTGCGGAAGATGCGGTGGAAGCGGGTACCTCCCCCGTTCATGGCATGCTGCACCTGCTCTGCGATGGCGGTGATGGTGAGGGCCCGGTCCCGGTCCGTGATCCCGGTGAAGGTATCCCGGTGGTTCACCCAGAGGGAGAAGGAGGAGGTGTTCTTCCGGTCGTAGGGGATGTCGCCCAGCTGCTCCACGGCAGCGTAAGTGCTCATTAGGTCCCGGGCAAAGGGGAGGCCCAGGACCCGGGCCGCCTCGGGATGGATCGCCGTGCAGATCAGGCCACCCCCGTCCTTCCTCATCCACATCACGTGGCGGCTGGTCACCGCGTCGGACCGGATGATAAAGTCGGTCTCCCGTTCCCGGTCGTCGAAGTCGTAGAGCAGGATAAACTTCCCGTCCCGGAGCGCCGCGATGGCCTGGTCCACTACCGGCCCACTCCCGGTGGCTCCCTCACTCACCGGCCACCTCCACGCTGGCCACGTTCTTCACCCGCCACCTCCACGGTCACCAGGTCCCCGTCGGATAGGTTCAGTTCCTTCCGAAGCTCCCGGGGGGAGATGACCTCGATCACATCGTCCGGGTAGTGCGTCCTTCCCGGCACGATGATGGCGCACGGGATCTCCCGGATCCTGCAGGGTAGGATCCGGGCCTCGCCGAAGGTCCGGTTCTCCTGGACAAATCCCTGGATCCGGGTCCACTCCATCCCGTCTACCTTCTTCTTCACGTCCCGGGAGGCGGAGGAGAGGCGGAGGTTCAGGGTACCGGGGAAGGGCTCAAACCCGAGAAGGGTGCGGAACTGGGCCCGGTAAGGCTCCAGGCTCATGTAGTAGCGCCCCTCACCGAGACCGCCGATGACCGAACCGACGAGGGAGTAGCCGCCGGCCCCCTCGCCGAAGATACGGAGATACTCGGTGTATTCCCTCCGGAGGACCTCTTCCCCCGCCATGGTGATGGTCACGTACTGGCCGTCGGGCCGGATGGCCCGGTCAATGAGCCGCTGTGCCTCCAGGGCTTTTAACCGCCGGGAGGCGGTCTGCGGGGAGAGGGCGAGCGTCTCGCCCAGGGACTGGGAGGAGATCCAGACAGGTCCACGGCACCCGCCCATCAGGGCCAGGGCTTTCAGGCTGTGTAGTTCGCCGGGGTCCACCATGCATACCATAATTGAGATGCATACTATTTATGGATTGCCCGTGGCCCCGACCAGCATCGTCGTGAGTTCGGGAATTGTCGAACTCCTTTACGGTAATTATTTAAACGGTCCCGTGTAACTACAACGGCATGAAGACCGCCCGCCAGCAGCAGCTGGCAGAGAAGATGGCCGGCGAGATCACGCTGGCAGATTCGCCGGGGTATGCCCTCAAGAAATGGCGGGTCCTCTTCGAGATCCCTCCCGGGGTTCTCGCGGAACGGCTGGGGGTCTCCCCGTCGGTGATCAGTGACTACGAGAGCGGGAGGAGGAAGAGCCCGGGCACTGCTGTCGTCGGCAAGATCGTGGACACGATCCTCAGCATCGATGAGGAGAAGGGCGGGGTCTTCACCCAGAAGCTGGGTGACCTGCTCCCGGGGCAGCTGGATGCAGCGGTGATCTTTGACATCCACGAGTATGGCGGCCCCGTATCCCTCGCGGATTTTGCGAAGGTCATTGACGCCACAGTGCTGTACGGGTCCCTGGAGCAGCAGATCTTCGGGTACACGGTGATCCACAGCCTGAACGCGATCCTGCAGCTCACCTCCGCCGAGTTCACCCGGCTCTACGGCTGGTCCACGGAGAGGGCCCTGGTTTTTGCCGATGTCTCCAACGGGAAGTCCCCGATGGTGGCCATCCGGGTGACCCCGTTCAAGCCCCGCTGCGTCGTGCTCCAGGGGATCGCCCCGGACCAGGTCCATCCCCTGGTACCGATGCTCGCAGAGAAGGACCGGATCACGGTCCTCTGCACGCAGATGAACGTGGAACAGATCGTGAAGGCACTCAGGAGTGAATCATGGTAGGGATTCGGAGCGAATCATGGTAGGGATTCTCACGTACGGGGTCTACATCCCCCGGTACCGCATCCAGGTGAAGGAGATCGCGCGGGTCTGGGGCGCCAATGCTGAGGAGATCTCGGGCGGCCTCGGCGTCTTCGAGAAATCGGTCCCTGACCTGGACGAGGATACGGCCACCATCGCAGTGGAGGCTGCCCGGTATGCCCTGGCGCGGCGGGAGGTGGACCCCGCGGCCATCGGGGCAGTCTACGTGGGGAGCGAGTCGCACCCTTACGCCGTCAAACCCACGGCCTGTACCGTGGGGGAAGCCATCGGCGCGACCCCGTATATGACCGCCGCCGACTACGAGTTCGCCTGCAAGGCGGGAACTGCCGGGATCCAGACCTGCATGGGCCTTGTCCAGAGCGGGATGATCCCGACCGGCTTTGCCATCGGTTCCGACGTGGCCCAGGGAGCCCCCGGCGATGCCCTGGAGTACACCGCCGCGGCGG